>HF987885.1:30544-45836 GCA_000431135.1 Clostridium sp. CAG:590 | reverse complement strand
GTAATAGCGGCCTTACCCGCAATGCCCGCTGTCTCGCCGTCTCGAATCTCACCGATCATGATGATATCCGGATCCTGACGCAGGATAGAACGTAAGGCAGCCGCAAATGTCATCTCTGCTTTCTCATTAACCTGACACTGATTGATTCCATCGATATTCGCCTCAACTGGATCCTCAACGGTGATGATATTAACTTCCTCTGTATTCAGCTCACTAAGCGCGGTATACAGTGTAGTAGATTTACCGGAACCGGTAGGTCCTGTTACCAGGATAATTCCATGTGGATTACTTAAGATTCCATCGAATACCTTTTCCTCTTCCGGCGAGAAACCAAGTCCGGACTTCGGTCTGGTCAGACCTTCCTTCGAAGTAAGACGCATAACCGTCTTCTCTCCATATACTGTTGGCAGCATAGACACACGGATATCAAACTCTCTCCGGTCAACCATAATAGAGATACGACCATCCTGTGGTTTACGTTTCTCCGAAATATCCATACCACCCATAATCTTCAGACGTGCACAGATGCCGGAAAGCAGGGAGTAGTCATACGACATTACCTGTTTCAGTACACCATCAATACGATAACGGACACGAACCGAAGACTCTAACGGTTCGATATGAATATCGGATGCTCTCTGTCTTACACCGCCCTCTAATATCTGTTTTACCAATAATACAATCGGCGAATTCTCAATATCTGCATTGGCTTCTTCCTCTTCCGCCTCTGAAAGCATACTCTGTTCACGTTCTTTTCGGTATGCTTCCGCAGCTTCCATCGCCTGGTGATTACCATAATATTTGCCAATCGTAGACTGGATGTCTTCTTCCATTGCAAGCAGCACTTCGATCTGACACCCGGTAACAATGGAAATATCATCTGTAGCAATAATATCCATCGGATCCGCCATTGCCACCCTCAGTACATTCGGATTGTTCTCATCATATCCTAACGGAACCGCATTGTACTTCATAACGATATCTTCCGGTATCAGATTCAGTACATCATCATCAAACTTGCATGCCTTCAGATCAATGAATTCCACTCCTAACTGCTGTGTTAATACTGCAATCAGAAGTTCCTGACTGATGAACCCCTCTTCGACAAGTGTTCTTCCTAACTTCTGTCCTTTCTCCTTCTGTAACGTCAGTGCCTGCTGCAACTGCTCCTCGGTAATTGCCCCTGCCGCAACAAGCAGATCGCCCATTCTTAATTTCTTTCTTCCAACTCCAATACGCATATGCAAGACCTCTCATAAGTTTATTGCTAACATTGTACCACATTACCAAAAAAAAGGAAACCTTTTATGGAATTTTGTTAATTTGCACAAAAGCAATTGTGGAAAAGCACATTTTACGTTTCCACTCATAGAATAATGAAAAGCCCTTTCAGGTGACTCCATGCAAACCTTCAAGCAACCTTTATCAAAAAAACTGGAAATGTATTATCTGAAGCGAAGTAAGGCAGGAGACTTAGAGGCACGGAATATATTAGTAGAATACAACTTACGGCTCGTCGCACATATTGTAAAAAAATATAATAATTTTGAGCGGGATACGGATGATCTGATCTCCATCGGAACCATAGGTCTGATCAAAGCAATCAACACCTACGACTTAGAAAAGGGCAACCGCCTTGTAACCTATGCTTCCCGTTGTATTGAAAACGAATTACTGATGATGCTTCGTCAGGAGAGAAAATGTTCCCGTGAATTCTCTTTATATGAACCAATTGGAACCGATAAAGAGGGGAACGAGATCAATCTCTTAGATATAGTAGAATATGATGATAAAGAAATATCCGATCACATCATATTGGAAGATACGATCCTGCAGTTATATAATGCCATACAAAAAGTGTTGGATCCACGTGAACTTGAGGTATTATCTCTACGTTACGGTCTGTTTGGCAATGAAGCAAAAACACAACGGGAGGTTGCAGCTTTCTTACAAATCTCCCGCTCTTACGTTTCCCGTATTGAAAAAAAGGCTCTGCTCAAGCTCCGCAGATCACTCGACAGTTCTTCTGCGTAAGATCATTCCTTTTTCTAACTTTGCACCAAGATCAACCGTTAACGGCTCTTTCGGATGCGGTGCACTTAGAACAGCCTCGCCCTTTTCGTTCCATATTCTCTGCACCGTCAGGGACAGATTGGTTCCATCAAACTGCATTGCTTCCACCGTTTCTCCAACCGCAAATTTGTTACGCTGGATAAAATGCGCATATCCCTGTTCATCTACATCCTCTATCGTTCCGATATACGTGTATTCTTTCACATATTCATTGCTGTCATACACCTGTTCATCCGGCCCCGGTTTTCCAAAATAAAAACCGGTCGTAAACTGACGATATGTGCACTTGCCAATCTCTTCCCGGTAATAATCAAGATGATCCCGGTACAATTGTTCATCCTTCTTATAATCATCAATTGCTTTTCGGTATGTTCTTGCTACTGTAGCAACATATAATGCAGTCTTCATTCTGCCTTCGATCTTAAAACTGTCTATACCTGCCTCCACCAGCTCCGGTATATGTTCAATCATACAAAGATCTTTGGAATTGAAGATATATGTTCCGCGCTCATCCTCCTCCACCGGAAAATATTCGCCCGGCCGTTTCTCTTCCACTACACTGTACTGCCAGCGGCATGGATGTGTGCAGGCTCCCTGATTCGCATCTCTTCCCGTCAGAAAATTGCTGAGAAGACATCTGCCCGAATAGGATATACACATCGCTCCATGAATAAAACTTTCTATTTCCATGTCATCCGGAATATTGCTTCGAATCTCTTTTAACTCTTCTAACGACAATTCTCTCGCAGACACTACCCGTTTTGCGCCCAATCCATACCAGAACCGGTAAATACCATAATTGGTATTATTCGCCTGTGTGCTGACATGAAGTTCCATTTGTGGCAAGATATCTCTTGCCATTGTAAATATCGCCGGATCCGAAATGATCAGAGCATCCACCGGAACCGTCTTTAATTGTTCTAAATATTGACGAACACCCGGTAAGTCCGCATTATGCGCAAATATATTTACCGTAACATAAAGTTTTGCATTATGTGAATGACAGTAATCGCATCCTTCCCGCATCTCATCCAATGTAAAATTATGCGCTTTTGCTCTCAATCCAAACGCTTCTCCACCGATATATACCGCATCTGCCCCGTAATCCACGGCCACACGCAGAACTTCCAGACTGCCGGCAGGAATCAATAATTCTATCTTTCTTCTCATCTTATCCTTTCCTCTTCACATTATTCAAATCCATTTGTCATTGTATCTTTACAGAAAGTGCCACACCATCACCCAATGGAATAATAGACGTTTCCAATTGCTCATGGTTCTTCAGAGTATACAGATACTCCCTCATCCGGCTATGAATCGTCCGGTTTCTTCGTTCTACCACATATTTCGAATCCAGCACTTCTCCATCCTGTAATACATTATCCGAAATCAAAACGCCGCCTGTTGCTAGAAGCCGGATCACATCCGGAAGAAAATGAATATACTGTCCTTTGGCAGCATCCATAAATATAAAATCAAACGGTTCTTGCAATTCCTTCAATATATCCGCTGCATCTCCCTCTAACAGCGTAATACAATCCTCTTTATCTGCCCGTTTGAAATTCTCTTTTGCCTTATCAATTCTCGGTTCCCATTTTTCAATTGTTGTGATATGTGCCCCAGCCGGAAGATACTGACTCATATAGATCGCAGAAAACCCAACCGCCGTTCCTACTTCCAGTATTCTCATCGGCTTCTGGATCAACAGCATTGTCTTGATCCATTCTTTTGTTTCTTTTCGGATGATCGGTACTTCATCCCGTATCGCTTCCCCTTCGATCACTCCGACAATTCCCGTTTCATCTGCATTCATGGAGTTGATAAAAGATGTAATCCGTTCTTCTACTATCATAACGTTTCCTCACTTTGAATTCCACATATCTTCTTACAGATTGCATCAGCCGACATAGCAGGACTCAATGTATAGGTTCCTGCTATAATCTTCTTGTTATATTTGCCCAGATATAATCTTGCCAGGATGAGCTTGTCATCCTCTACCAATCCGCTGCCTTCCATGATGTCTGCCACCTGCTTTGCAGTACTTCCGGACTCGATCGTAATCGTAACCGTATGCGATGATGCCGGCATATACGGAACATCTGCAAATACTTTATATGAGAACTGATATGTATAAACAAATCCTTCCACCAATATAAACAGTAACACCACATTCATCAACGTCCGCAAACTGATCTGCAATATAACTTTTGAAATCTTATCATTCTCCATCGCGACCTTACTCCATATAACTGTAATCCAGCTCCAGTCCATCCGCTATTGTTTCGTATACTGTTGCCATCTTCCGTGTCAATATCTGTTCTGCCACCAAAAACTCATTCACAACCGGTGTGCGAAGAACGGATTCATATTCCAGACCAAGGTTATGAATCTCCTGATACCGGTTCACGCCATCATCATAGCTTTGCAATTCATAATTCCTTCTTCGGAATTCGTTCATCTTCTGATACAGTGCCTGATCTGCCATGACCTGCTTCATTGCATTCTGATATCTGGTATACTCTTCACTGCTCTTAATAACCTGATTCAATTGTTTCGCTTCTGCTACTATCATGGCAATCCACCCCTTCTTTATACTTCCGTAATAATCGGCAGGATCATTGGATTTCTCTTTGTTCTCTTCCACAGGAATTCTCCAAGATCATCCTTGATTGAAGTCTTAATCTTACCCCAGTCTGTCACATTGTGATCCAGACAACGATTCAACGCATCTTCAACCACATCATGACACTCTTCCATCAGATTCTCTGATTCTCTTACATAAACAAAACCTCTCGATACGATATCCGGTCCTGCCACTAAGAGATTGCTGTGTTTCTCCAAAGTTACCACCACAATAATCAAACCATTCTGTGATAAATGCTGACGATCTCTTAATACAATATTACCGACATCTCCAACACCAAGTCCATCTACCAGAATCCCCTGCGAAACGACATGCCCTGTCACTTTCACTCTGTTCTTCGATAACTCCAGCACGCTTCCGTTATTCATAATGACAATATTGTCTTTGTTGACACCCATTTCCTGTGCCAGTTCCGCATGACGCTTAAGATGACGATACTCTCCGTGTACAGGAATTGCATACTGCGGTTTGGTCAAGGCATAGATCAGTTTCAATTCTTCCTGACAGGCATGTCCGGAAACATGTGTATCCTGGAAGATTACCTTAGCACCTTTCATCTCTAATTCATTAATGATCTTATTGATCGCCTTCTCATTGCCCGGGATCGGACTGGAACTTAATATAACCGTATCTCCCGGTGTAATGCTGACCTTACTGTGAATATTCGCAGCAATCCGGCTTAATGCCGCCATATTCTCTCCCTGACTTCCGGTTGTGATCAACACGATCTGTTCATCCGGATAATTCTTCATCTGCTCAATGCCGATCAATGTATTATCCGGTATCTGTATAAATCCCAGTTCCGTTGCCGTATTGATAACATTAACCATGCTTCTGCCTTCAATTACAACTTTACGTCCATATTTGTCCGCACTGTTAATGATCTGCTGCACACGATCCACATTCGATGCAAATGTAGCAATGATCAACCGGTTATTCTTATTCTCTGCAAATAATACATCAAATGTATGTCCCACTTTTTTCTCACTTGGTGTAAATCCCGGACGTTCCACATTGGTTGAGTCCGCCATTAATGCCAAGACGCCTTTTTTCCCCAATTCTGCATATCTTTGCAGATCAATCGTCTCGCCAAAAACAGGCGTAAAATCTACCTTAAAATCTCCGGTGTGTACCAGAATACCTGCCGGTGTATAGATTGCAAGTCCGGAAGAATCCGGGATAGAATGGTTCGACCGGATAAATTCAATCCGGAAACATCCTAAATTGATCGTCTGACCATGCTTTACAACCTTGCGTTTCACATTGTTGAGCAGGTTGTGTTCTCTCAATTTGTTATCAATCAATCCCATTGTCAGTTTGGTTGCGTAGATCGGAATGTTAATCTCTTTCTCAACATACGGGATTGCTCCGATATGATCTTCATGTCCGTGTGTTACCACAAGACCTTTTACCTTGTCAATATTATCCTTCAGATATGAGACATCCGGAATTACCAAATCGATTCCTAACATGTCCTCTTCCGGAAATGCCAGACCGCAATCAATTACTACAATCGTATCTTCATACTCAATCGCAGTAATGTTCATACCGATCTGCTCAAGTCCTCCTAAAGGAATGATCTTCACGCTGGGAGTCTGTTCTGTATTATTCTTTTTCACAGACTCACCCTTTCTTGTATTCATTTTCAAAACTCTACCTCCATATCACTATCTTCCAATAACTCTTCAAATATTGGATATAAACTCTCTAATTCTTTCTCATTCTCTACAAAAGAATACTCTCCATATTCTTCATCCGTTCCCTCCACATTCTCTTTGAGAATATAGCAGTCGCCTTCGTCTTCCTCATCTTCTACCGGTGCTACCAGATAATAATTCACACCCATCAACCGGGTTTGCTCTAAAACAAAAAATTCCACTTCTTCGTCATCATCAAATGTAATTACAATTGTCTCTAATTCTTCCATTCTCATATCCTTTCTTCAATCATTGATGTGCATCCAGATAACTCTGTAAAATTACTGCTGCTGCCATCTTATCCACATATTCTTTTCGATTCTCGCGACGTACTCCTGATTCTATCAGAATCCGTTCCGACTCAACTGTTGATAGTCTCTCGTCCTGTAAAATAACCTGCAAACCGGTTCTTCTCTCAATATGTTCCTTAAATTCCTCTGTTGCCTGCGCACGGGGTCCTATCGTATTATTCATGTTCTTCGGATATCCAAGCACAACAAAAGAAACCTTATACTCTTCAATGATCTCTTCAATCTTAGCTAAGGTCTTTCGTAACTTATTCTCCGACTTTCTCTCTATGGTCATAATAGGTTGTGCAGTGATTCCCAACTCATCACTCAGGGCTACACCAACCGTCTTAGTACCATAATCCAGTCCTAAAATCCGCATCCTCTGTCTCCTAATGATTCCATTCTGTTCCACATTCATTGCAGACAAAAAGAAGATCACTTCAATCTTGTCTCAATATAATTCTCCAACAGAACTTCGATAATCTCATCTCTCTCTGCCTTCATAATTAAACTTCTTGCATTCTTATAACTTGTAATGTAAGTAGGATCTCCACTGATCACATATCCTACAATCTGGCTCACCGGATTGTAGCCTTTCTCAGACAATGCCGTATATACCTGTGCAAGAATGTCTGACACCGGCAGATTATTATCTTTTACCACTTCGACAAATTGTGTATTAAATGTATTCTGATTATTCATAACCATCACGTCCTTATCTCGATACCTATATGATAATATACTTTTGCAAAAGTTGCAAGTTTTAATATCTATACTTTACAATCTGATTGACCGGATTATCTTTGGAATGTACATATACTCTGACATATCTTGTGGTATGTCCGGTATAACAATCCTCCGAATTCTCTGCTTTTTCCTCAATCAGCACTTCATCTTCCAACCCTTTCAGACTTTGTTCGTATTCTTCTTTCTGTTTCTGGGTAAGGGTCAGTAATTCTTCACTTCTCGCATGCTTTTTTTCTTCTGGAATCTGATCCGTCATCTTCTCCGCAACCGTTCCGGATCTTGGTGAATACTTAAAAACATGGATCTCATATAATTGCAGTTGTTTCAGATTCTCCACCGTTACGGCAAATTCCTCTTCCGTTTCACCCGGAAATCCCACAATGACATCCGTTGTGATAGCAGGCTGTTCAAAACGATCCCGCAGCAACTGACACTTTTCCATAAATTCTTCGATCGTATATTTCCGGTTCATCCGTTTCAAAGTTTCATTACATGCACTCTGCAAGGACAAGTGAAAATGCGGACAAAGCTTACCACTTTTGGATACTTTCTGAATGAATTCCGCAGTAACAATCCTTGGCTCTAATGAACCGATCCGGATCCGTTCCACTTCCGGAATCTCACCGATCCGTTCGATCAGATCTCCCAAATCCATATCCTGTTCCGTAAAATCAACCCCATAGGAGGAAATGTGAATCCCGGTCAGAACAAATTCCTTTACTCCGGTCTGTGCCAGTTCCTGTATCTCGTCTAAAATGCGCTCCGGGTCTCTGCTTCGCACCCTTCCTCTTGTATACGGAATGATACAATAAGAACAAAACTGGTTGCATCCGTCCTGAATCTTAACATACGCCCGCTGGTGATCCAAATGTGCTGCATTCAGTCTTCCCATCTCTTCGTATTCTTGTGTCTTCCCAATCTCAATATAATTATCTCCGCGAGCGGAATTCTTCAGATATTCCTGTATCACCTCTACAATATCTTTTTTGCAGTTGTTCCCTACAACGATATCCACAAATTTCTCATTTTTCAATGTATCATGTTCTGCATTCACATAACAACCTGCGGCAATGATGATTGCTTCCGGATTCCACTTCTTAGCACGTCGCAGCATCTGTCTGGATTTCTTCTGTGCCATATTGGTAACGGAACAGGTATTCACAATATAGATATCGGCAATATCATCCGGTTCCACAACCACCATTCCGGCAGCCATCAATTTATCTTTCATGGCATCTGCTTCATACTTGTTTACTTTGCAGCCAAGATTGATGATAGAAGCTGTTAACGGTCTCATCTGTTCTTCATTTTTATTCATATTCTTTTATTCTATCCTTTACACAAACTATATATTTTTCGTATTGACTTTTACTATTTAAAAAGTTATCATAATACTAGACATGTCAAAGACATAATAATTATCTAGGAGGATTCACTATGAAATCAGTTAAAATCTCTTTGAATTCAATTGATAAAGTAAAAAGCTTTGTGAACGACATCGCTAAGTTTGATGCCGAATTCGATCTTGTTTCCGGCAGATATGTGATTGATGCGAAGTCCATCATGGGCATTTTCAGTTTGGATATTTCACAGCCAATCGACTTGAATATCCATGCAGAAGGCGACGATTCAGAGATCATGAAAGCCTTAGAGCCATACATTATCTAATATTCAACTGAATCAAACAAGTCAGAGGGTGTTCGGGCAATTCCGAAACACCCTCTTTTTTTATTTTCCTCTATTCTCTTATGCCTTTACAAGATCTTCAATATTGGCTTCTACCACTTCGATAGATGCATACGCTTCCTCTAATAACGGATCGATCACATCTGAAAGTTTCTCTTCAGACTTCTTAATAATCTCCAATATCGGCTTGGTAACCGGATGTTTGGCTACAAAGATTGTACAGCAATCCTCATACGGAAGAATTGAAGTCTCATAAGTATCAATCTGTTCCGATATGTCTACAATCTCCTGTTTATCCATTCCGATACATGGACGGAATACCGGCATGGTACACACTTCATTCGTACATGCCAGACTATGCATTGTCTGCGATGCAACCTGTCCGATACTTTCTCCGGTGATCAACGCCTGACAATTATTATCCTTTGCAATATGCTCCGCAATCTTCATCATATAGCGGCGCATAATGATCGTTAATTCTTCATGCGGGCATTTCTCATAGATTGCAAGCTGAATATCTGTAAAGTTCACAATGTGAAGCCGTATTGTTCCGGAATATCCGGATACGATCCGTGCAAGATCGATCACTTTTTGTTTTGCTCTCTCTGATGTATATGGTGGCGCATTAAAATATACTGCCTCTAATTCTACGCCTCTTTTTGAAATCATATATCCGGCAACCGGCGAATCAATACCTCCGGATAATAACAGCATTGCCTTACCATTGGTTCCAACCGGAAGTCCGCCTGCTCCTTTTATTGTCTGTGAATACAGGTACACCTGCTCCCGTACTTCAATATTCAACAATACATCCGGTTTGTGCACATCGACAGACAGATTCGGAAATTCCTCTAATAAATAATGACCGATCTCACTGTTGAGTTCCATGGATTTCATTGGGAACTTCTTATTACTGCGTCTTGCATTTACTTTGAAGGTAAGCATTGCATCTCCATAGCACTCTCTCATATACGCAATCGCTTTTTCTTTGATTGCGTCAAATGTAACCTGACTTTCCACCACAATCGGGCAAATGCCGACTACACCGAACACCTTCTGCAATTCAGAGATCAGATCCTCGTAATCGTAAGCAGACTCTGCCTCTAAGAAAATTCTTCCATACTCTCTCCGAATGAAGAATTCTCCTAACTTTGCCACATGCTTTTTAATCTGCTGGCATAATACATCCTCAAACACATAACGGTTCTTTCCCTTTGTGCCTATCTCTGCATATTTGATCAAAAATGTCTTATATTCCATCTCTATCTCACTTTCTTGTATACTTTCTTAACATCGGTAACAATTCTTTCAATACATTAACCGTATATTCTGCTTCCTCTACAGTATTATACTCACAAAAACTAAAACGTAAAGTAGATTCTAACAGATCCTTATCCAATCCAATCGCTGTCAACACCCCACTAATGGCAGGATGGTTGGAAGAGCAGGCAGATCCTGCCGATACATATATCCCCCTGTCTTCTAGTGCGTGCAATAATACTTCACTTCTTACTCCTCGGAAACTTAAGCTGGCTATATGCGGAGATTCCCCAGAATTATCTGTCACACCTTCAATCTGTGTAGCACCCTGAATCAATGCATCTTTTACTAATTGCATTTTATGATTATTCTCTTCTATCCTGTTATACATAATCTCTGTTGCTTTGCCCATTCCGGCAATTGCAGCCGTATTCTCCGTTCCGGAACGCAATCCTTTTTCCTGTCCTCCGCCATAAAGAACCGGCTTGATCTTTGCCCGGCTGTCCACAAATAAAGCTCCACTTCCTTTGGGACCATGAATCTTATGTCCACTCATTGACATTGCATCAATTCCGATCCGTTTTGGATACAAGATCCGTTTTCCAAAGGCTTGTATTGCGTCCACATGATATAAGATGTTCTTATCATGTTCCTCGTTATATTTTTTGATGATCGCCGCAATCTCTTCTATCGGTTCTACGGCACCAATCTCGTTGTTCACCGCCATTGTTGAGACCAGAATGGTATCTTCATCCAGGCTTTCCCGTAAATGCTGCAAGTCCACTTTTCCTCTTGCATCCACTTTCAAAAAAGTAACCCGAAATCCAAGATCCTGCAAATACAATACCGGATTATACACCGAAGCATGTTCTATTCCTGTCGTAATAATATGATTTCCTGCACGTTTGTTTGCCAATGCAAGACCTAACAGAGCCAGATTATTGGATTCCGTTCCACCGGATGTAAAAATAATCTCTTTTGATTCACATTTCAATTGTTTTGCAATTGTATTTCTGGCATTCCGCAGATAGTTTTCCGCCTGAACACCCTTAATATGCATAGAGGATGGATTGCCGTATTCCACATCCATTGTCTCTAACATAATTTCCCGGACTTCCGGAATGATTTTTGTTGTCGCTGCATTGTCAAAATATACTTCCATTTTCTCTGTTTATCTCCTGAACTATCGCTGTTATTCTGTCTTGTTATCCGTACAGTCATTATGTCCTTTTTACAAAGGTACTGTCGCACTTCGGACAGCGGATATTGATCTTATTCTTTCCTTTTGGCACACGGATTACCTGATGGCATTTCTTACATACAAAATATGCATACGCCGGATCTCTCATGGTCTTAATCCTCATCTTTACAGCCAAACGCATCCGCCGTGTAAATATAACAAATGCACCCATATAATGCATATACACATCATTCTCCTTTTTTCTCTTTTCCAGATTCTTAGAGAATACACGCAAATAGGATAATACCACAAATACCGCTCCAATGATAGTGAATATCCAATCATGACTAAATAATGCAACTACAATGTAAATGAATCCAATCAGCATTAAGAAATTATTTAGTTCATCTAATCCGCATCTGTATGACATGGCATTGCGAATGTCCTCACGGAACATTTTTATGTATTTTTGTAATGTGTTCAATTTGGTCACCTCATAAATTTTATAAAACAATATTTCTAATCTTTATACCCTTTTATAATCCATTTTTCTGCTCTGTCTAAATCAGCCTTGGTGTCTATTTCGCGTGTCCGGACTTGCAAAAATGGAATAGGCAGCCATGGTTCAAGTAATTGAAAAACATGCCCTGTCCCTTCCCTTATTTTATAACTCTCTAACTGAGCAATACCATTCCATTCATACCTTCCATTTTCTTTTGAAAACGCTCTAACACATTCCCTATTATGTTCTTCTTCTGTTTGTACAAACCATGGATCATCCGACACTATTTCTCCTCCACTTACAAATTCATCATTATATTTCAAAATTCTTTTCATATCATCTGGATGTATTAACAAATCACCATCTAATGTTAATATATATTCATTAGCATATTGTGATGCTAAAACCACACTTGCTCCAGTTCCTGTATTCCTATAATTATGATTAAACACAAATACAACATCCTTCCGATATTTTTTTACAACATCTATTAGTTGCTCTGCTTGATATCCAACGACAATACGTATATCATCTTCATTAGCAAGCATTTCTAATTGTCTAATAATTAACGGTTTTCCTTCTATTTCGATTAACGCTTTTGTCTTTCCTAATCCAAGCCTATTACCCATTCCTGCACAACTAATAATAATTGTTCTAGAAAACATTTATTCATCTCCTCGTAATATCTTCATCCAATTTATATAAGAATTCAACTAATTTATCCTCACTATAAATTGCATAGTCAACACATTCCAGTATCGATTGTGATATAACATCTCTTACATCAAACATAATTTTAACATCACCTTTTTTTAATGGCAATGCCTCTATAATAGATTTTCCCACAGCGACCACTATTTTTTCACTTTTCTTTTCTAACATTCTAGCAGTAACATCAGTTATATCCTTTTTATTATTAGAAATATATTTCTGTTCCTGTAAATAATATATTCTATCCTCCATATTAATCATACACGTCACCTTATTCACTCTCTCCGGCGATAATTTTGTTATAATATAACATCTATTATATTTTTCGCAAATAAAATCTACAATTGGTCTGCATATTTTCACTTCCCCATTCTTTCTAATTAATATAGATTCTAAATCAAAAATAAACTCACAAAAATGCATACATTACCACTATCTTTCTAAAATATAATAATATTGCCTTGTTTCTTTTCTGTTATTCAAATCATCTTCCTTAAATAAAAAATCCTGTTGCGTTATGTCAAATCCTGTTTGTACAAAATTGTCCTTAATGAATTTTAACATTTCTTGTTGCGTTCTGTATATAGCATTATAATTATCTTGTAATTCATCAGAAAAATAATCTTTTAACGTAAGTCGTTCTTCCATACCAATAGGTTCTCGAATACAGATAATTGCATGTTCTTCACAAATTTCATCAATTTGTTTTAATAGCAAATTTACTTCCTCATCATTTAGATACATTAAAATACCAACAATTAGTATAACATTAAATTTTCCAATATCTTTTTCTTGCACAAATTTTCCAACATGATCCGCCGCCTCCTCATAAAAGTAAAAATTACTTTTACGATTTCTTTTTTGTGCAATTCGAATTAAATCTTTACTAAAATCCAATCCATAATATACATTTATATCCATCTCAATGGCATCTGCCCATCTTCCAATTCCACACGCAACATCTAATACTTTTGAATCTTTATTTAATTTCAACAAAGGAACTAGCTTTTTTAACTCATATTCATTTCGATTTCGAACTAACGTTTTGTTATTATCCTGATACATAGTAACCGAATACGGATTATCTTCCGAAAATTTAATTGCTCGATTTTCAAAGAACCTTTTTGTTTCATTATAATCTATCTTTGCATTTTCCCTTAATATACGCATACTTTTCACTTTCCTCCTATTAATCCATGTTCAATTTCAAGATAAATATTTTTTGCTGCATTTTCGCCCAATGCATTATAATAGTTTAAATATTTTTCAAAAAATACTTTCCGAACATTATAATTATCATCTTGTTGATTTATAATTACATTTTTTATAAATTTATTAATTGAGTAAATATCTTTACCATCACAAGTATAATGAACACCAAGTAACAATTGCCCAAAATCGTTGAATCGTTGTTCTGTTCTCTTTAAAAACAGAAGCGGTTTATTAACATATAGATATTCAGCTAAAAAAGATACACTATCTAAAATCATCCCATCCGAATTTTTAAACAAACTACTATATTCTCCATCACATAATACTTGTGCATTTTCCAAAGAATTCCACTCATTTTCATACATCTCCCACTCTTTTTCATCTTTAAACAGACCAAATAAAATCGCTTTATATTTTAAGAGTGGATGCGGTCTAAACACCCAAACTGTTTCTTCTTTATACTTTCGCGCAAGCTTAATTATTTCTCTATAGTTAACTGCAAAAGTAGAAAAACAAACTTCATCTTCTATGTCCAATGAGTGATGAGGCGCATAAATAATTTTTTTCGCCGAATTATTACCTATTCGCCTTTGTAATTCTTCCCAAACATTATATGATTGTTCTTCTTTTTCAAAATATTTATCCATTTTCGGATAACCTGTATAAACAGCATTTTTACCTTTAAGAAAATTATATTTTTTTGCCATTTTTAAAGATAGCAAACTTTCTTCAAAATCTTTCCATACTAAATTATGAATTTTTAAATTATATTGATGATAAACAAAAGTATTTTCCACATTATCAGCTATCATAAACCCGTAAGGAATATATGTATGTAATGTATTCAAAAAAAATCTATCAATTCTTAAATCTCTATTGAACACATTTATCCACGGAGTCATCCATATACATACATCTGGCTTAATATTTAGATTATGCATTTTTTTACTTTTCTTTTTATGTATATCATACGTATCGATTATATTCATATTCTTTTTCTTATAAAAATTATGTAGTTTTTTATATTCTTCTTCAAGCATCCTCTCATTCTGACCATTATAATTTGCCATTACTAAAATATATGGTTCAAACTTTTTTGATTTTCTCAATATAGTATATAGCTCATCTCCAATCCATACACTTGTTGAATATGTTATAAACGCCACAATAATCTTATCTTTCTTCACTATTTCATTTATAGTATTTCTTTCTATCTGAGTCTTTATTTTATTATAATATAATTCTCCACGATCTAATCTTTTCGAAAGTTCATATACCAAACTCAATTTT
>HF987885.1:28791-30496 GCA_000431135.1 Clostridium sp. CAG:590 | reverse complement strand
GCCTTCTTTTCATCGTGTAGCATTTTGATTATTTTTAAGAATCTCTTTTTTATTATATATTGAAGTTTTATATTCATTTTATCTAAAGCTATATCACATGCGGCATCTTTTACCACAAAATATAAATACGCTATTTCTTTAACAATTTTTAGATTTTGATGTCTAATATATAATTTTGCAAGTAGTTTATTATTATACATTTTTTCCTTCTGTGCAAATTAATCAACGAACGCACATTTCCCTTCTTCTAATTATCAAGCTTAACATTTTGATGCTACACTTTCTCGATCCATTTTCTTAAGAAATAAAATTTTTCTAACTTATGGTTGATTTTTTATTATTGTTTTCCAAAACTTGATTCAATTTATTAGGCATAACTTTAACAACATATATCAATCCTACTATCAAAGAAACTATTATTATAACATATCTAATATATTTTACAGTATATAAAATAACACTAATTATAATGAGCACAATTCCAACAAAACCAATTTTTATTTGAAAGCTTACATCTAAATATTTTTGCTGCGACAGTTTATTTTCTTTACATGTAATTGTAGCACAAAGAGCCAAACCTCCCCATAAAACCATATACGATATTAATGTTGTTACGCTCGCAACCATATATCCAAAGCAGGGAATGCATATATAATTCAATATTACATTTACCAACGCACTTATAACTGTAAAAAATGCCAGTCCCAATTTTTTTTCAAAATAAAATTCAATGTAACATGCAAAATCCGCCATTGTCAAAAACAACAAGCTAATAGAAACAAAGGGAATAATCCAACGAGCTTCATAATAATTAATACCACCTATAATCCAAACTAATTCCGGACCAAGCATAATAAATACAAAATATATGTACAATAATACACAAATGATACTCCTATTTACAGCTCGTGCCTTTTCACCACAACGACATTTTATTTGGCTATAAAACCATGGTCCATATGCATTATTGATTGCGGTTCTAATAAAGTCTATTGCATAAGCTAACATATAGACTAATCCATAAATTCCTGCTTTATCATTTCCAACAATTTTTGCGATAATAATCTTGTCAGATGTATTAAATATAATTTTTGAAAAATAATATGGCATAAGCGGAATATTATTCTTCAAGGCAAATTCCCAATATACTTTTTTTAATGCATATGTTCCTCTTTTCAATATCTTTACAAAGAGAAATATAGCCATTACTAATTCAAATCCAAACGTTGTAAAGAGTTTAACCTCGGCTTTACATTTTGTGTTCATCACTCCAATAACCCCTAACACAGAGGTAACAATTGAAACAGTCAGTGTAACAAAAATAAAAGATCTGTAATTATATTCAAATCTTTTATTTCCATTCCACAATCCGATAACAAAAATTGCCCAACTTTCAATAATCATTATATTAATTAGATACAACGGCATTTTAAACAAATCTTGAAAAAATGAACTAAATATTCTAACAACAAAAAGAGCAATAAAACAAATTAACATTACTAACATTTGTATCGAAACTGAATATGAATATTTTTCTTTTTCAAATTTTATTTGCGCCGTCCCCAAAGAACCATATTGTAAATTTAACGTTGTAAATATACAAACTATTTGCAGCCAAGAATTATATAATGTAACTAGTCCATACTGCTCCGTCGATAACAATCTTGAAAACACCGGGAGTATAATAAACGCAATTCCTTTTTCC
>HF987885.1:2637-28739 GCA_000431135.1 Clostridium sp. CAG:590 | reverse complement strand
CTCTTAATGGTAATGGCAATCTATTATAAATATCTTTTACTTTTCTCACAATCCAAACATCCTTTGTATTCAAATATAGCCAAATCAATCATTTAATTTTTTCATTTTTTTATATATCAATTCAAATAAATATATATTAATTGAAAGCATTACTGCACTTCCTTTTAAATATATCTCTGGTCCTGTTGTAAATAAATATTCAAGCAAATGTTTCCTTATCATCTTTTGAATCTCCTGTAACCGTTTTTTATTCACATTATTTCCTTTAATCATAGCCGTAATCAATCCCATCGCCTCTAGCATATAACGACACATAAATGATTTCTGATACTTTGGATATAATTGAATATACCGGTTAATATACTTGCAATCTGCATCAAATCCTTTTTCAAACCGATCTGAATATCCACAGTTACTTGCACTCTCTTTTCTCTGCCTATAATGATACTTTGCAATTGATCCGCATACTACTCTATTGCATCTTTCAAATGCATCACACTGAAATACATAATCCTCGCAAATCTGCAACTTCCCATCAAACCAAACATCCTTCAGTAAGGCTGCCGAAAACAATTTACAGCACATCCAGTCACACATATTTCTTCTTCGGTGCAACTCCGCAATTGCCTGTTCTTTGTTAAATTCCAATCCCTCTCTCTTTGCACATCCTATTATGTACTTTCGATCGGTATATTCCATCCATGCACCACAAGTAGCAATCTCCGCCTGATTCGCTTTTATCAAATGATACAGATATTCATACATATCCTCTTCTATCCAGTCATCCGCATCGCAAAATCCAACATACTGTCCACTTGCTATCTCAAGTGCCTTGTTTCTTGCGCTTGAAACACCCTGATTTTCCTGATGAATAACCTGTATTCTTCGATCATTTGCTGCATATTGATCGCATATTTTCCCTGTTGCGTCTGTCGACCCATCATCTACAAATATAAGTTCCATATTCTTATATGTCTGTGCCAATAAACTTTCAATACATTTTGCAATATATTTTTCAACGTTGTATGCCGGTATAATTACTGATATCAGTTCTTCCTTATCCATTCATCCTACCCTTAATCTCATGTCTACCACAATTTCCATGGAGCCTTTCCTGTTGCCCATTCCTCTTCCAAATAATCCCGATCCCGAATGGTATCCATTGGATACCAGAATCCCTCATGTTGATATGCCGCCATCTGTCCGTCCATCGTCAATTGTTCATACGGCAACGTTTCCAACATATGTATATCATCCAGATAGTCCTTTACTTCCGGATTGAAAACAGCAAACCCTGCATTTACAAAAGCCTGATCTACTTTTTCCTTTTCCTTAAATGTTGTCACTATATGTTTACTATGATCCACCTGAATCGTTCCCCATCGACCTGCCGGTCTGGCAGCGGTAATGGTTACGATCTTTCCCATTTTCTGATGAAATTCCAACAATTGAGGAATATTTACATCCGATACTCCATCACCATATGTCATCATAAATGGTTCATCTCCTGTATACTTTAGAATCTGTTTAATTCTACCTGCCGTCGGAGTCTGTAAACCGGTATTGACCAACGTAACCTTCCATGGTTCTGCCATATTCTGATGAATCGTTGTATCATTTGTACTCAGATCCACCGTAATATCCGATTCATTCATATAATAATCAATAAAGTATTCCTTGATCATATGCCCTTTGTATCCACAACAAATGATAAAGTCATTGAACCCATAATATGAGTAAATCTTCATGATATGCCAGAGAATCGGTCTACCGCCGATCTCAATCATCGGCTTTGGTCTCAAATGTGATTCTTCACTAATTCTCGAACCCATTCCTCCTGCTAAGATAACAACCTTCATATGTTCACCTTTCCATTTCATTTAATGTTTACAAGTACCTGCCTGTATGATTTACTTCTCTTTATCAAAATTAAGCCGCTCCTCCTATATAACCAATGGTCGTTTCATAACACGTTGATTGATATTCAGGATATACTCTCCAAGCACACCGATAAATATAAGTTGCACAGCACCTATGAAAAATAGTCCAATTGTAATAGGTGCCAGACCTGCAATAAAGGAATCCCAATAAATCAACTTATAGATCAAATAGGCCAGACCGATCACAGCACAGATCAGACCTAATGCAAAACCAAAAAAGGTACATAAACGAAGACCTATTTTGGTATAAGATGTGATGCTCAACATTGCCGCATCATACAATGTATACCAGTTGTTTTTTGATTTTCCGGCTTTTCTCTTTGGTTGTGTGTACGGAATCTCTTTCCTCTTATAACCCAATTCAGCAACAATCCCCCGTAAAAACGGCTTTGTATCATCTAACCCTCTTAAAACCTCAACAAAATCCCTGTCATATAATCCGGAGCCCGTGAAATGCTCAATCTGTTCTACTTCCGAGAATTTTTTAATGAATTTGTAATACAGGCTTCTGCAAAAATATACAAACTTATTCTCTTCACTATTGGTCTTGATCCCGATCACAATCTTGTATCCATTTTCCCACTCTCTGACATATTGCGGAATTAATTCAACTGGATCCTGAAAATCACATACCATAGAGATTACACAATCTCCTGTAGCCTGTAAGATTCCATAAAAGGGAGAATTAAACTGGCCAAAATTCTTGACGTTAAAGATTGCCTTTACTTTATCGTCTTTCTCACACATTTTCCGTAAAATCTGTCGTGTTGCATCTGTGGAATGATTATCAATAAATAATATCTCATAATCATAACTACTACATTCTGTTTTTAGTATATTAGAAACAGCCTCATATATTGGTTGAACATTATCTTCTTCGTTATAACACGGGATTAAAATACTAATCTTTTTCATATATTCCCTTCTCTCTGATCCAGTTCACAGTTTGAGCAATTCCCTTTTTAAATGGGGTATGCGAACGAAATCCTGTATCATTTTCTAACTCTGCTGTATCCGCACATAAATACATGACCTGACCTTCCGGATATTCCAATGCTCCAATCTGTACCTGTGCTGTCGGATTGACTACTTCCTGTATATCTTTTATGTAATCCCTTAACTTTCTTGTCCTTCCACTTCCCAAGCAATAGGTCTTTCCATCCTGCCCATTACATGCAACACGATAAAGAGCTTCTACTGCATCTTCTACATAAAGATAATCCCATTGCTGTTCTCCCCGGGTGTACTGTGCTGTCTCTCCCTGCAACATCTTTATAATGCCGGACATTACCATAGTATGCAGACCATCCCCTGGTCCATATACGCTTAATATACGCACCCATACATGCCGTATCTTCAGTTGCTGGCAACGCTTTCTCGTCATGATCCCTGCCATATATTTCCCTATTCCATAACCTGTTTGCGGATGTGGCCATAATGAATCATTTAATTTTTCTGTATAAGAAGATCCATATTCCGCCTGTGAACCGGCTCCAACAAACACTTTGCAGCCCGCCTTCGCAGCCAGATCAACTGCACATAACGAATTTCTCACGTTTTCTTCCTGTATGTACATATCTTCTCTGCCAGCTCCATGTGTCCCCTTCCATCCGAGATGAAAAAAATAATCATATGGATCATCATCTAATTCAATTTGTTCTAGCTCATCCAGATCACATTCTTTTATTGTAACACACGGATTCTTAATAATACAGTCTTTTCTAGATGAACCGGGATTCACTAATGCTAACACTTCCATATTCTGTTTTACAAGATATTGAATCAAATTCCAACCGATCATTCCGGTTGCTCCGGTTACAATTGCTCTCATCATGGCAGCTATCTCCTGCTTTGTCCTAGTTATTTTCAATCTCTCCAAACGGATGATTTTCCATATATTCTTCTTTTGTCAAAAATGGGAACATGTCATCTATTTCCGGCGACACGATCGTCCCATCCGGTTGAACTTTCGAAGATAATTTCGGTTCAAAATTCTGTTTTTCATCCACAATAACCTCACAGATCAGCGGACCGTCTGTATCCATGCACTGTTCAAATACCAGTTGAATCTGTTCTTCATTCTCAATACAAACATACGGAATACCATATGCATATGCAATCTTTTGCATATCCGGAAAACTGATGCCATTCTCCTTACATACTCCAACTAATGGGGGCCGAAAAAGATTTGTTTGCGTTTGCCGGATAGAATGATAACCATTATTGTTCAGTATAATAATCTTTAGATTATATTGATGATATGCTACTGTCTGCAATTCCTGTATATTCATTTGAAAACTTCCATCACCGTCCACACAGATAACCCGCTTTCCTTCTCTTGCAACTGCACAGCCAATTGCTGCAGGAAAACCATATCCCATTGCTGCGCACCCGGAATTTGTAAACATCCGCTGTTTTTTCTTCATAATTGCAGCCTGAAATGTAATAACACATGCACTACCGTTCCCACAAACAATCACATCATCCTCTTTTAACAGACGTGTCATCCGATCAATAAATACATATGGATTCAATTTATCTTTCGAACGAACATACTCTTTTAATACCGCCGGGTATTTTTCATGTACTTTTCTCGCCCATTCACACCATGAAATATGATTCTGAATGAATTGTGGTCTTCTATCAATTATTGCCTGTAAAAATACTTTCACATCCATACAGATCGGCATATCAATATGTATAGTAGGTTTATGCAATTCAGCCTCATCTATATCCACCATGATCTTATATGCATTTTTAGCAAAACATGTATAGTTATAACTAATCTGACGTATGTTCAGCCGACATCCCAACACAACCAGAACGTCCGCATTCTGCACAACGAAATTACCTCCCCGCAAGCCGACCGTTCCCGGTCTTCCGCAATACAGTGGCTCTTCCTCCTCTAACAGATCATGTGCATTCCAGGCTGTCACAACCGGTATCTGTAATTGATGAATTACCTCTAAGAATTCTTTATATGCTCCTCCTAATCGAATGCCAGTTCCTGCCAGGATAACCGGTCGTTTTGCATTTTCAATTTTATCCAAAACCTGTTTTATCATTTCCGGATCAACTGTTACATTCTCACTTTCCGGTACATATCCTATCAAAGTTTCACTATCTACAATTGCAGCCTGAACATCTAATGGTATATCCAGCCACACTGGACCTTTTCTTCCATGATTGCATAAATACCATGCTTTCTCTAAATGATACCGGATCTGTTCCGGATCTGTGACCATATCGGAATATTTAGTCATATTCTTAACACAATCTGCAATTTGAAACTCCTGGTCTCCTAATTGCCGCAACGGAACATCCGTAGACCATGTTGTCGTCTCCCGTTTTACCTGCCCCGAAACAACAAACATCGGAATGGAATCCTGCCAGCCGCCTAATACACCGGTAATCGCATTGGTTCCACCCGGTCCACTTGTCACACACACTAGTGCAACTTTCCCTGTCAATCTTGCGTACCCCTCTGCTGCAATTGCAGATGCCTGTTCATGATGATTATATATACATGTAATCTTATCATGGTGACCAAATGCATCATTCAGATGCATTGCACCTCCGCCTGTCACCGTAAAATTATATCGTATTCCCTTTTCAGCCAAAAAATCAGCAATATATTTTGCCACTTTTATTTTCATACCCATGCTCCATTTCCTAATTGCATCCATTAATACGGTATGTCGTACACCGTATCTGTTAAAAACGTCATGCAAATATCCTTTCTATATGCATGTAACTTCTTACTCACATATAGATTCAGTTCTTCTACCTGATCACTGGTAAAATCATATTCCATATTCTGTTCTACATAATTACTTCCAATTGCATTTACATATCCATCAAAACCCGCCAGATATACATCATTCACTCCCATACGTTTGAATGCATTCATGATCATCAGCAACGGATTATCCACAATGGATGCTTCCTTGTCAATCAAACTACTGTAATTCAATATATACTTGAATTCTCCATGACGGTTTGTAACATTAGATGTAGAAATAATTGCAACATCTGATCTTGTCAAACAGGTAGATAACATAAGATATCTCTTTGAATTCGTCAAAAATAAATAATCCGGGGGATATTCTTCCGGCATAAAATTAACTGCTATTTTTAAAGCATCCTGATCTTTCAGCCAATCGTTAATTCTATCTCTTTGCTTTACGATATTGCATCCCGGACCAAGCAATAATATCTTCCTGTTTCTAAATATATCTGAAAGCTCCTGATACATCTTTTCGTCATTAATTTCATTTCTCTGATAATCTAAATAGCATTTTTCTATGTATTGTTCATCATATAACAAACGTTTATCCGGAATAAGTTCCTTCAAAATTGCATCGATTTCCTTTACAGATAAGGTTCGTTTATTCATAAGATACGACACATAGTTTGGATGACAGTCATTGGATGCGGCAATATAATAAAACATATTATATCCCCATTGTTTTTGTCGGTAAAATTCCATAACTGAACTATCAATTGCTTCAAGAATCTGTGCAATATCGTATTGTTTTTCATAATGCTGATTCATATGCATTGCCAATAATTCGATTGGTGCATTTCCCGCACTTTTTCCCATTCCATATATAGTTCCGTCTAATAATATATTCCGTTCCGTTTGTTGTGCAAGAAATTCAATACAATTGGCATATGCCATCTGAAAATTATTGTGTGAATGATAACCAATTGATATTGAAGAGGACAAATGTGCATTCAGTAAATGAAAATAATGCAGCAGGTTTTCCTGATGCATTAAACCGTATGTGTCTACCATGGATACAGCATATGGCTGCACTTTGTTTGACAGCCGAATCAAATCCATCAATTCCTCATCATTATAACTGGTAATGGATACTAACTGTGCAAAAACCTTATACCCTTTTTCCTTAAGTTGTGTGCAAAAATCCAATGCTTCTTTCCGTAAATGTTTTTTGAAAATAACGCGGATTCCATCCAGAATACTCTCCTCACACGGCTGAATCTGTTCAATACTGCATGTTCCATAATCAATCATTCCAACTAACATGGTTTCTTTCTTTTTCATATCAGAAAAACCCAGGTTAATCGAATGGGTATCTGGAAAAATAGTTCGATTAAAATCATATTCCCGTCTTTCATCTATGAATCCAACTTCAATAATATCCACCCCTGAACTAACCAGACGTTCAAAAATATTGACTATATTGTTATGTCCGAATTTCCAATCATTTAAATATCCGCCATCTCTTAACGTACAATCCAATAATTTAATCGTTCTCATCTTTGTCACTCTCTTTATTGTATGGAGTTTTTAATCATTTCTCCCATATAATCCATCATCGTTTCTGTCATACCCGGATATACTCCAATCCAAAAAGATTGTTCCATCACCCGGTCTGTCTGCGTCAGATCACCAATCACATGATACTTGTCATATTGCCCTCTTATTGCATCAAAACACGGATGCTTTGTAAGATTACCTGCAAACAACATTCTTGTCTGCACTCCATGTTTTTCCAAATACTGTACGATTCGGTTTCGTTCCACGCCCTCTTTACATGTAATCAGATATCCAAACCAACTTGGATCTGACTGCTCACAAGCCTTCGGCAATATGAAATATTCACTACAATCCTGTAACAGTTCTGTCAAATACGCAAAATGTTCTTTCCTCTTCCTCGTAAATTCCTGCAATTTGTGAATCTGGGCACAGCCAACCGCTGCCTGTAGATCGGTTGCCTTTAAATTATAGCCGAAATGCGAATATACATATTTGTGATCATAACCCGCCGGCAATTCTCCATATTGACCATCATATCGATGTCCGCAATAATTATCTACTCCGGACGGACAACAGCAGTCTCTTCCCCAGTCCCGGAGCGAACGTATAATCCGATGAAGCAGAGGATTGTCTGTATAGACTGCCCCTCCCTCTCCCATCGTCATATGATGAGGAGGATAAAAACTAGATGTTCCAATGTCACCAATCGTTCCTGTCTTTTTCCATTGATCATTCCATTGGTATTCCGAACCCAATGCATCGCAATTGTCTTCGATCAACCACAGATTATGCTTATCGCAAAAAGCTTTTACCTGTTGAAGATCAAATGGATTTCCAAGCGTATGTGCCAACATGACTGCTTTGGTTTTAGAACAATATGCTTCCTCTAACTGCGACACATCAACATTATACTGTGGTATTGTAATATCTACAAATACCGGAACCGCACCATATTGTATAATCGGTGCAACCGTAGTAGGAAAACCCGCTGCAACTGTTATCACTTCATCTTCTGGAAGAATCTGTCTTTCTTTCAGCAGTGGAGACGTCAACGCCATAAATGCTAACAAATTTGCGGATGAACCGGAATTTACCAGCGAACAAAATGTAATTCCTAAATACTTTGCTAATTGTGTTTCAAACTCTATCGTATACTTACCGGATGTCAGCCAAAATTCCAATGACGCATCCACAAGGTTTTGCATTTCGTTTCTATCATAAATTCTGCCTGCATAATGAATCGGATCACCTGCCTGATATTCCTTTTTCTTATGAAATTGATTGCAGTACTCACCGACAAGTTCCAATATCTGTTGTCGTGCTTCTTTCTCTGTCATCGTCTCAAACATTGAACATTTCCCCAATCTGTTGATTTGTAATCGGAATCATATCCTCTCCATTAGAATACGCCTGATACCATTCTACCGTTTTCTTTACAGCCTCTTCCACCGACCATCTCGGTCTCCATCCAAACACATTCCGAATCTTCCTGCAATCCAACTTAAGACAGCCAGATTCGTATGGCCCTCCATCATACTGATTCAACCATTCCGCGCCCTTCCAGTATTTGCAGAATAAATCTGCAAGTTCTCCGGTAGTAATACAGCTATCCAATTCCGGGCCAACATTATAACTCCCCTGCTTTTCCGGATTCTCATATTGTTGCATGGCAATCAGAAGATATGCATACAATGGCTCTAATACATGTTGATATGGTCGGATGGAATGTGGATTACGAATCACAATTGTCTTGCCCTGCGAAACAGCCCGTACACAATCCGGAATAATGCGATCTGTGGCATAATCACCACCACCAATCACATTACCTGCACGCACGGTAGATACTGCAACTCCCTGCGCTCTCAAAAACGAATGAACATAACTATGCGTTACAAGTTCTGAGCAGGATTTACTATTGGAATATGGATCTAATCCATCCAATGGCATATCCTCTGTAAAAGGAACTTCCTGTTCATCGTTCAGATATACCTTATCCGTCGTTACATTCACAAATGATTTCACCGTTCTGCTTTTTCGTATACACTCGCACACATTGACAGTTCCTAACACATTCGTCTCATATGTATATCTCGGATTGCGGTAACTTTCCATCACCAACGGCTGTGCCGCCAAATGAAACACAATCTCCGGTTGTACGGTATCAAAGACTTCCTGTAACCTATTATAATCCCTGATATCTGCCAACACACCACGCACCTGATTGGATTGCTGTAATATTGTATGTAACGCCGGCTCTGTCTGTGGTGCTAACGCATATCCAAATACATCAGCCCCCATCCTGTATAATATATGCGATAAATATGCTCCTTTAAATCCGGTATATCCGGTCACCAATATTTTTTTGCCTTTATAGAAATCATTCATATCCATATACGCATTGCCTTTCTCACGGATTGATCAGATATACTTCCATTTTCCTTGAAAAAATCATTTGCTCTGATAATTCTTTCATTTCTGTCTCTGGTTCCAGATTTTCCAAAAATTTTATAATTTTTTTATATTGTTGTTTTTTTGCAATCATTTCAGGACTATTCTCTATATCGCCAGATAAATTAGAATTACTCATCGTTTCTACATTTGAATAAATAAATGATGTATCAATAATAACCGTTATTTTATGATTTTTACATTTTTCCCTGTATAATTCGGCTATATTTGAGTAATCATCATATTGTATCTGTGCAAATTCATCTGCATTCATTAACGTCGGTGTCATTGCTGTAAGCATCCATGGCAAATTACGTATATATATACAATCTGTTCCGGTAATTGCATCTTCAATATCCACATCACCTATCCTTCGGAACAAATAATCCCCGTATTGTGTAGAATTAAAAATATTTATACCAACAAGTGACAATAAACCCACTCCCAAAATAACACGTTTAATCCTTACTTTCTTGCAAAATATATTAACTACCCAAAGCAGAAATCCCAAACTACATAAAACAACAAGTGGATACAAATTAAAAATATATCTATCTTCAATCGAACCCATCCCATATACTTTTGTTGTTTCTCCTACTACAATCATCTGACAAACAACTGTAATAAATATAATTACATACATCCATTGAATTCTTCTTGCAATATAGCGTAACATTTTAACTGGATGTCTCTTAAACATCCTTAATGTTCCTATTACTTTACGCATTCCTTTTGTCTCACGTAAAAAGAACATAAGTGGAAGAGAAATAATAAATACAAATAAAAGACAAGCTATAATAATTGGCGTCCAACCAGATTTAATAATATCTATGTGAATACTAAATAACTTTGTAGATATAAAATTAGCAAGTATTCGAAAACGTATCTCAAAATTATAATTAATATATTGGTGCACATCCGCAATATTACCACTTGTTTTCTGAAGCATTGATGGAAAAACAACCACAGAAAGTCCAAACACAGCAAGCATACTAAATCCAAATGCAAACATTACCTTAATCTGTTTCTTGCACAACAAATACAAACAGATTAGTGCAGTCATAATTCCCATAAACGCAACCAAATGATAATGTGTCAGGAAACTTAATAACGATACAATCCAAATTGCTGCCAGATTACGATTCATGATCTTCTTTTCTTTGTCATAACGCTGCAAATACCGAATCACATTATAGAGCAGAATCATTGTCATTGCCGTACCCATAGCATACATCCGCAAATAAATATATGTATCTCTAGCACCCATGCTGAATCCATATAATGCACAACAACATAGCGCAAAGTTCTCATTCTTCAATAAAGTTGCACTTTTAAACAAGAAGATCATCGCAATCACAAAAGATACAATATTAATTGAAAATGAATACCATCTTGAAAACTTATCTGGAAAGAATGAGCAAATAGTATGTAGAACCATACTATGTAACGGAGGGCTCAGATCCAGAATCTGATTATGGTAAATGGAATCATATCGGAATCTCTCTCCTTTATTCACCTCTATATAATCCTTCAGAACCTGTGTATCCGTCCATTCATTCATATGTGTCAGATTACCATCTTCGTCAATATGAATATCCTTTTGATAAAAGCTATTAGCATATCCATAAGACCATATCTCATCCGAATGATATCCCTGCTTAAAAAACGCAAAATAGATAATGATCTGTGTCAATGACAATGTTATAACAACTGCTAATACAACATATTTCCAATGTAACTTTTTCTTTTCTGTTTGTACTTTCTCCATGCTTCTTTTTCCTTTTCCTTATTTTTGAATTCATCCGTCCGGCAACCGTTTTCTGCCTACACCTATCCTAATATTATACCATTGCAACCTGTAAAATACTATCCCCAAATCACTTCTCCAACGCAAACATAAGCAAAGACAACACCACCATTCCAGCCGTTTCCGTTCTTAAGATCCGGTGTCCTAATGACAATATCTTTGCATCTATCCCGCTCAATTTCTCAATCTCGGTTGGTTCAAATCCACCCTCCGGTCCAATAAAGATTCCGATCGAACCTCCATCCGCAACTTGTTCTATCACCTTCTTGGAATATTCCATCCCTTCTGCACTCTCATACGGAACGATCACATGATCCAAGGTACCCGCATATTGAACTGCATCTTCCATAGACATTACCTCTTTCACTTCCGGTATTCTGCCACGTTTGGACTGCTTGGCTGCACTCAATGACACACCATTCAATCGTTCTATTTTCTTCGCAGCTTTTTTGTCGTCTAATTTTACGACACAGCGTTTCATCATAACCGGAACTACTTCCGCTACACCAAGCTCAACCGCTTTCTGTACGATCTGTTCCATCTTATCTCCCTTGGGATATCCCTGAAACAATATGATCTTAGCCGGCAGTTCCCGGTTGTTACCAAAGATATCCACGATCTTCAATAACACTTCCTGCATATCTGTATCATATTCTATAATCTCACACAGGTATTCCTTTTCTCCCTGATCCGTAACCAGCACTTCTTCTCCCGGCTTCATCCGCAATACATTATGAATATGATTATAGTCCTCATCTCCGATCCGGATCGTTTCCTGCTGCAACTGCTCCGGATTTACAAAAAAACGATACATTCTAACTACCTCTCTACTTCGCTACAATAGATACCCACTCGCCCATATGTGTAACATCTATGATCTCAAATCCATTTTGAAGCAATGCATCTTTTACCGCCTGCTCCTTCATGTCAATGATTCCGGAAGTAATAAATACCCCATTTTCTTTCATAAACGGACGAATCTCAGCAGATAACGGAATAATAACATCTGCCAATATATTCGCAACAACAATATCATACTTTCCAATGCTTGCTACGCTCTGCGCAAACTCCTTGTCCTCAATGACATTTCCCTGAACGATCGTATACTTCTCCTCCGGTATATCATTTAACGCAAGATTCTCTTTGCTTGCTTTTACCGCTAATTCATCAATATCAATACCGTATACTTTTCTCGCTCCTAATTTCAATGCAATAATGGATAAGATGCCACTTCCACAGCCTGCATCCATTACATCCGTTGAACCATCTGTTCGAATATATTTCTTAAGATTGGATATGCACAGTTTGGTTGTCTCATGCGAACCGGTTCCAAATGCGGTTCCCGGATCAATGTGAATAACAATGTCATCCACCTTCGCATCTGCAATCTCTGTCCAGGTAGGCTGTATTACAATATTATCTTCTAACCGAAACGGATGAAAGAATTCCTTCCAGTTATTGATCCAATCCTTGTCCTCTGTCTCACCGAGAGAAATCTTTCCCGTTCCAACAGACATATATGCCGACATTTCCTCTAACTGCTCACTAATATATCTGCACAGATCCTTTACATCTATCTTATCATCTATATAGCAGGAAATCTCTGCCACCCCATCGTCCGGTGGAAGCTCCGGCAAGATGTCAATAAACATCGCTTTCTTATCTGCCTCCGAAAGAGGAATCTTATCCTCTACCTCAATTCCTTCCACACCATATTCATCTAACACATAACTTAACATATCCGTTGCCTGTGTCGTAGTCTCTATTGTTACCTTTGTCCATTTCATATTTGTTCTCTCCTATCACAATCTTACTTTAAACACTATATCACATAAAAAGAAAAACTGCCACATGACATTCATCATGTGGCAGTTTTATTGTTCTTAACGATCATTCTTCTTAACGTTTTCTTCCAAGTCCTTTTTTCTTATGTCCGCCGAAGCTAAAATCGCCTGCGGAATCTGTTGATCTTCTAGCTGTTGATCCGGTTGCTTCATCAAAGTTGTTAAGGATTGTCTTCTGCTCCTCCGTCAACTTATCCGGCACCTGAACAACCAATGTGACATAATGATCACCACGGACGTTCTTATTTCGAAGTGTCGGTACACCTTTTCCTTTTAATTTGATCTTTGTATCGGTCTGTGTACCCGGTTTGATCTCATATTCCATCGGTCCATCAATTGTATTGATCGTTATGGTTCCACCAAGAGCCGCCTGTGTAAATGTAATCGGCTCAGTAGAGAACAGATCATACTCCTGACGCTGGAACTGCGGATGTCTGTCAACCAATACCGTTACTAACAGATCTCCACGTCCACCACCGTTTGTTCCCGGTTCACCTTTCTCACGGATACGAATACTCTGACCGTTATCAATTCCGGCTGGTACAACAACCTGAATCTTCTTCTTACTCTTGACGTAACCGGTACCGGAACACTGTGTACACTTATATTTGATCACTTTACCGGTTCCGGAGCACTCCGGACATGTCTGGACATTACGAACTACACCAAACAAAGACTGCTGGGTAAATACAACCTGACCTTTACCATTACATTTTGGACAAGTCTCCGGATTATGACCGGGCTGTGATCCTGTACCATGACATACCACACATTCGTCCTTCAATGGTAACTCTAATTCTTTCTGACAGCCAAATACCGCCTCGTCAAATTTCACACGAACACTCGTCTTAATATTGGCGCCCTTCATTGGACCGTTTGACTGACGACCTCTTGTTCCGCCGCCAAACATATCTCCGAAGATATCTCCAAAGATATCTCCCATATCACCAAAGTCAAATCCGCCAAATCCGGCTCCGCCCATGCCACCATTTGGATCAAATGCAGCATGACCAAACTGATCATACTTTGCTCTGGAATCCGGATCACTCAATACCTTATACGCTTCCGAAGCCTCTTTGAACTTCGCTTCTGCTTCTTTGTCTCCCGGATTCATATCTGGATGGTATTTCTTGGCAATCTGTCGGTAAGCTTTCTTCAATTCTGCCTCTGTTGCGTTCTTCGCAACGCCAAGAACCTCATAATAATCTCTCTTTGTTTCTGCCATCTTCCTCACCTTTATCGACTAAGAGTACCCACGGTCTCTAATGAAACCGTGGGACTATCATTTCAAAGTATCTGTTCGGATTATAACTCTGTATAATCTCCGTCTACAACATCACCTTCTGAATAATCAGCAGGACCTGTTGCTCCGGTTCCTGCATTTGCTCCAGGACCGTTCTGCTCATATAACTTAGCAAATAAGTTCTGAGCACTTGTCATCAATGTCTCTTTTGCATTCTTAAGCTGTTCAACATCATAATCGCTCATGTTCTCAGGATCTGTTCCCTCTACCAGGCTCTTAAGTGCTGCAAGGTCAGCCTCAACCTTTGTCTTATCCTCAGCCGGAAGTTTGTCACCAACATCCTGCAAAGCTTTCTCAGTCTGGAATACCATTGCATCGGCATCATTTCTGGCTTCGATTGCATCTTTTCTCTTCTTATCCTGAGCTTCATACTCAGCAGCTTCTTTTACAGCTCTTTCAATATCATCATCTGACATGTTAGAACCTGCTGTAATGGTAATATGCTGCTCTCTGCCGGTTCCAAGATCCTTAGCAGATACATTAACAATACCGTTTGCATCAATATCAAATGTAACTTCAATCTGAGGAACACCACGTCTTGCAGGAGCAATACCATCCAAACGGAAACGTCCTAATGTCTTATTATCTCTTGCAAACTGTCTCTCACCCTGTACAATATGGATATCAACAGCATCCTGATTATCCTGTGCAGTTGAGAAGATTTGGCTCTTCTTTGTAGGAATTGTTGTATTTCTCTCGATCAATCTGGTTGCAACACCACCCATGGTCTCAATAGAAAGTGAAAGTGGTGTAACATCCAGCAATAAGATCTCACCGGCACCTGCATCACCTGCTAACTTACCACCCTGGATAGAAGCACCGATTGCAACACACTCATCCGGGTTGATACCCTTGAATGGCTCCTTGCCGGTTAACTGTTTTACTTTCTCCTGTACCGCGATTATACGTGTAGAACCACCAACCAACAATACCTTATCAAGCTCTGAAGCAGTAAGACCTGCATCCTTTAATGCTGTCTGAACAGGTACTGCTGTTCTCTCTACCAAATGAGCTGTTAATTCATCGAATTTAGCTCTGGTTAAATTCATATCAAAATGTTTAGGACCATCTGCTGTTGCAGTGATAAATGGAAGGTTGATATTGGTTGTTGCAGAAGAAGACAACTCTTTCTTAGCCTTCTCAGCAGCCTCTTTTAATCTCTGCATTGCCATCTTATCTGTAGATAAGTCAACGCCTTCCTGTTTCTTGAATTCATCCAGCATATAGTCTGTGATTACGTTATCGAAATCATCACCACCAAGTTTGTTATCACCGGCAGTTGCCAATACTTCAATGACACCGTCACCAATCTCGATGATAGATACATCAAATGTACCACCACCTAAATCGTATACCATAATTCTCTGTTCTTTCTCATTATCCAGACCATAAGACAATGCAGCAGCTGTTGGCTCGTTGATGATACGTTTTACATCCAGACCTGCAATACGACCTGCATCCTTTGTTGCCTGTCTCTGTGCATCTGAGAAGTAAGCAGGAACTGTGATAACTGCCTCTGTTACTTTCTCACCTAAGTAGCTTTCTGCATCGGATTTCAACTTCTGAAGTATCATTGCTGAAATCTCCTGTGGAGAATACTTCTTATCATCAATCGTTACCTTATAATCTGTACCCATATGTCTCTTGATAGAAGAAATGGTCTTATCTGCATTAGTTACAGCCTGACGTTTAGCAGGTTCACCAACGACACGCTCACCGGTCTTTGTAAATGCTACAACAGATGGTGTTGTTCTTGCACCTTCTGCGTTGTTAATAACAACCGGCTTACCACCTTCCATAACGGCTACACATGAATTTGTTGTTCCTAAATCGATACCAATAATTTTACCCATGACTTTTGTCCTCCTAAAATTCTATAATCATAATAAACTTAATTAGTTTGCAACTTTAACCATACTGTGTCGAAGCACTTCATCTTTGTACATATATCCCTTTTGAAGTTCTTCTGCAACTACGTTATCACCTAATTCTTCATCTTCTACATGCAACACTGCATTATGAAAATTCGGATCAAACTCTGTACCCTCTGCATTCATCGGTTTCACACCGACATCTTCAAGAGTTACAATGAATTGTTTGTATATCTTATCAACACCCTGTTCAAACGCCCTGTCTTTATCCTCTTCCGGAATCGCAGCTAACGCTCTCTCAAAGTTATCGACTACCGGTAACAGTTTCTCTAAAACTTCCTTTGCGCCAATGTCATACATTCGCTTGGATTCTTTTTCATTACGGTTTCTGGCATTCTCGAATTCTGCCAAGAGACGCTTGTATTTGTCATTCGCCTCTTCTGTAAGCTCTTTCTGCTTCTCTAACTCAACTTCCAATGCCTTGTTATTACCGCCGCTTCTACGACTGCCTTTCTTTGCCTTCGTTGGCTTCTTTTCGGTCTCCTCTGAAACTTCTTTGGCCTCTTCTACTGCTGTCTCTTCAGTGGATTCTACCGCTACCTCTTCTACAGTCTCTTCTACTGCTTTGCCGGCCGGTTTGTTCTTCTTATTACCAGCATTGTTCTTCGCATTGCTTTTCTTTTTCTCTTCCACTTTGACACCTCTAATCTTTCTTCTTAAATATTGTATCTAACTCACCCGTAAGATTCTTCAGGGTGCTGACCACTTTCTTATAGTCCATACGCTTCGGTCCGATAATTCCAATCGTTCCCTTTGCACCTTCTGCCAGTTCATACGTTGCCGTTACAATACTGCAATCTTTCATATTTGAGACCGGTGCTTCTTCTCCAATATAGACCTGAATACCATTCGAGTTATCACTGTTCATGGACTCATCAATCAACTCATCCAATCCCTGTCGGTCTTCCAATGCTTCAAGAAGCTTCGTGGTCTGCTCAATATCACCAAGTTCCGGATATTTTAACATATTCGTTGTACCACTGGTGTATATCTCGACCTCATCCGCATCATGAATAGTTTCTGCAATTCCCTGGAAAATGTTCTCCATGATATCCGCAAACTCTCCGGCCTGTGCCTTGATGGTCTGAATCATCTCTAAATTAATGTCCTGTAAGGAAGCTCCCTGCAAGAACGTATTCAGCAAAACGTTCAGCTTCAGCAATTCATCATTCTCAAGCGGTCGTTCCACCTGCATCATCTTATTCCTGATCACATTGCCGTCCACAACGATAACCGCCAGCAGCTGATTATCATCAACCTGAGACAACTGAATGAACTTCAACTTCTTGTTCTGATACTGTGGTGCTGTAACCAATGTTGCATAGTTGGTATTGTATGCTAACACCTTGGCAACCTGCTTAAGCATGGATTCCATCTTGTCCACACGCTCTAATAACTGGGTCTTCATCTCCTGCATCTCATTATCTTTTTCTGCCATCATGTGATCGACATATAAACGGTAACCCTGATCTGTCGGGACACGACCTGCTGACGTATGCGGCTGCATGATCAACCCAAGTTCCTCTAAGTCTGCCATCTCATTTCTAATTGTTGCAGAAGAAAGGTTCAAATCTGTATATTTGGAAATGGTTCGCGATCCAACCGGCTCTCCGGTCTCTAAATAATTCGATATGATTGCTTTCAATATCTTCTGCTTACGCTCATCTAGTTCCATGCATCAGACCCCTTTCCTGCTTATTTGATTATTAGCACTCAACTTATCCGAGTGCTAACATCTGAATATAATGTACCACCCACATATATGTTTGTCAAGAAAAAAACAAGAAAAAATGTGAACTTTCTGTGAGAAATTACTTTTTATCTTCTTTCGGGATATCGGTCCAGATATCGGATATCCGATCCGGATTCTCCAAAAGTGTTTCCACATGTTTCTTCAAATCCAACGCATGGTCATAATAATCCTTCTGCTCCTCCGGAGTAAACTGATCGTAAAACTGTCCCTTACCGTTTTTTATCATATACCGTGTCTCAACCGGATATGCATTACGCATTGCAATATTATAATAGTTCTGAGATGCGTATGGCATGTGCAGTAATTGTATCAGATAGGTTGATAAATAGGATGCACTCACATTCTGTGCTTCTTTCTCTGTCATCCAGTCGTAATTACCCCATATCAGATATGGTGTCGAATATGCCAGATTCGTATCTTTCTTTCCCGCTGCCAGCTGGTCTAATGCATAACTTGGCGCATGATCCCCAAAGAATACAACAATCGTCGGTTCATCCTGTGTTTTTAGGTAATCGGTCAATTCCTGCAATGCTTCTCCGCTCTTTTCAATTCCACTGACATACTCCTGCACCCAGCGTTTCTTATTCGGTCCATACCCTAATGCATCATCATACGTGACCTTGATCTGATCCGGTGCATTTTCCTTTTCCTCACCATTCAGGATTGCAATATGATTTGCAACCGACACACTGAAACAAAAGAAGGGTCTGCCCTCTTTCTTTTCTTCGAACTGTTTGATGATCTCTTTTGTCAGCGAATCATCCGATATATAACCGCATTTTTCCTGATAGCTCATCCGGTATTGGTCGATAAATGCATCAAAGCCGAGTCTTGGATATGCCACATACCGGTTCCAGAATTTCCCGTTATAAGGATGTATCGCCACCGTCTGATACCCTTGTCCTTTCAGATATCTTGCAAAGGAAGGCTGATCTTTGGAGAAATATTCCTTATATGGACAGGAACCGGTATTCATACCCCGTGTATTCCATCCCGTGAGGAATTCAAACTCCGTAAAATGCGTACTTCCTCCATATACATTCACATAGAGATCCCCGCTTATCCCCTCTTTGCACACTTCCCGGAATGGTTGCATCGGATCTTCACTGTAAGACACCGCCCCTTCTAAACGGTCCAGATCATAAAATGCCTCACTCATGATCACAATGATATTCGGCTGCTGCACTGCATTCCCAGTGCGTACGTCCTCATTTTCACCGACAAGCTTCTTTCCCTGTTCAACATAGGTTTCATATCGGTTCCACGCCTCATCTTTCGTATAAGCCTCATTGATCTTCTCCTGAAACAGACTTTCCACAAAATAAATAACCGGCCCCGGCTCCTCTGACTGAACATTTTCTGTCAATTTGGCAACCGCACTCGTTTTCCCATCCTGCACAATAACCGGAATCAGTACTACCAGCAATATACCTGCCAGCCACATATTTACTCTCCGATACGGTTTATCCGCAAGCCGTTTTGCCCACTTCACATCCACACAGATGCACAATACCAACGCAGCAAGATATGCTGTGACAAACAATATCATTCCCATCCATATATGGAACTCCGCATTCTTAGATACCTTTACCGCCTCCGACAGTTTGGAAAAGTCAGAAAACGTCACACATTCCTTTAATGCACTCCACTTCATGTTATTGATAATCCCGATCACCAATACTCCTGCTCCGGATACAAGATATCCCGGTGTAAGTTTTTTGGTAATAATATAAAACAGAAACAATATATTGATTGCCAATAACAGATTATATAACACATAAAAGGTATTCTTTACCGATAACCACTCTGCCACATGCTCCCATCCGGTAAATGTGGTGCATTGCAGCATTAAAACCAGCAAAAGTGCCTGTAACACAATGCTTACAGGCACTATCATATAATTGACATATTTATTCACTATCTGTTTATTCATCCGGTTTGTCTCTTCTTTCTCAAACGTTTCTTTTGTAATCCCTGTTCATCCGCCTGGTCATAACATAAAGTCTGCCATCACCAGATTACTTACATCAATTCCCTTATCTGTCAGAAAGATCCGCCCTTCCTCTTCTGCCAACAATCCCTGTTTCTTATGTTTTTCGATTGCCTTTGCATAGATGCTCTCCATCTCTACGCCAAAACGATCGTGAAACATCTGTTTGCTGACACCGTTCATACAGCGCAGTCCCAAAAACATACATTCTTCCATCTCATCCCTGCGTTTTTGAAAATGCAGATCTTTGTAATAATCCCTTACAAACTCTAAGAGCGGATTGTCTTCATACGCACGATACTTCTGCAGATTGACATCCGCCGCATCCGTATTCATGTCCATATACATCCCATAGGCATCATCAAACCCATACACATTCTCATCTTCATATTCATATGCATGAAACATGGTCGTATATTCATCCCCCTGCATTCCATCGCTTTGCAGAAAGCGTGCAATATACTCCTCCATATTCTCTGTACCGTGAAATCGTATCTTTTCCACAGATTGATCTTCCATATATATGGTCAGATAAGAAGATGCTCCCAGACCAACGCCTAAATATTCTCCGCCTGTCCAATATACCAGATTATGGCGGCATGCATAACCGCGCTTTGCATAATTCGATATCTCATACCGTTCATAGCCACTGTTTTTCAGAAACATTTTGGTCTTTGCATATAACTTCCGGTCTTCCTCCTCTGACGGAAGCAGATCTAACAGATCATCCCTTTGCTCCAAAGGCGTTCCTTCTTCCACGATCAGACTATATGCCGATATATGCTCCGGATTCAATTCCGCCACCTTTGCCAGTGTACGGATGTAACTGTCCGCAGTTTCTCCCGGAAGTCCCGACATCAGATCTACATTGATGTTCGTAAATCCTTCCTGTCTGGCAGACTGATACGCCGCAATAAACTGGTCGTAGTTATGTACCCGGTTCAGTGTTGCAAGCATTGCATCATTGGCACTCTGTAACCCGATACTCAAACGATTGATCCCGATTGCATGGTATGTCCGGAGTTTGTCCCTTGTCAGACTGTCCGGATTGCCTTCTATCGTGATCTCCGCATCCTCATCCACTACAAACGTCTGTTTCACGGCATCCATGATATCTTCTATAAAGTTGTCGTTGATATAAGAAGGGGTTCCCCCTCCGATAAATATAGTCCTGATCTTATAATCTTTTGCAATATCCGTATAAGAACCGATCTCTTTGCAAAGCGCCTTCACATACTGTGCCTGTTCCTCATACCTGCAAGCCCCAAAGGACAAAAAATCACAATAAATACATTTGGACTTACAAAATGGGATATGGATATACAGGCTCAGATCCCGCGATGTCTGTTCTACTTTTTCTTTATTCATCATCTAACTTTAACACACTCATAAACGCCTTCTGCGGAATCTCTACATTTCCGATCTGACGCATACGTTTCTTTCCTTCCTTCTGCTTTTCAAGCAGCTTCTTCTTTCTTGAAATATCTCCGCCGTAACACTTTGCAAGTACATCTTTGCGGAGCGCCCTTACCGTCTCTCTCGCAATAATCTTGCTTCCGATTGCCGCCTGAATCGGTATCTCAAACAAATGTCTTGGAATCTCTTCTTTCAGCTTCTCGCACATCTTACGTCCACGTTCATACGCCGTATCGGCATGTACGATAAAGGATAATGCGTCAACTTCCTCTTTGTTGATAAGGATATCCAGCTTCACCAGATTCGAGCGTACATATCCGTTCAGTTCATAATCAAAGGAAGCATATCCTCTTGAACGGGATTTCAATGCATCAAAGAAATCATAAATGATCTCATTCAGTGGCAGATCATATTGGAGCAACGCTCTTGTCTCTTCCATATATTCCATGCTCTTATATACACCACGCCGCTCCTGACACAACTGCATGATCGCGCCAACATAATCCTTCGTAACCATGATCTCTGCCGATACAAACGGTTCCTCCATATATTCAATCTGTGAAGGATCCGGCAGATTGGATGGATTGGTCAGTTCGATCATCTCACCATCTGTCTTATGCACACGATATACAACGCCCGGTGCTGTCGTTACCAGATCCAAATTATATTCTCTCTCTAATCGTTCCTGTACAATCTCCAAATGTAACAGTCCTAAGAAACCACATCGGAATCCGAAACCTAATGCAATGGAGGTCTCCGGTTCATAACTTAACGCTGCATCATTCAACTGTAATTTTTCGAGTGCATCCCGAAGATCCGGATACTTTGCACCATCCGCCGGATACAATCCGCAATATACCATCGGATTCGCCTTCTTATATCCCGGAAGTGCTTCCACACATGGATGATCCGCATCTGTCACCGTATCACCAACACGGGTTTCTTTTACATCTTTCAGACTTGCCGTAATATATCCAACCATACCCGCAGACAACTCATCCTGCGGAATAAACTGACCGGCACCAAAGATTCCTACTTCCACAACCTCTACCGTTGCCCCGGTTGCCATCATTTTGATAACACTTCCCTTACGAACGGTTCCATCAAATAACCGACAGAATATGATCACGCCTTTGTAGGCATCATATTTGCTGTCAAAGATCAATGCCTTTAACGAACCGTTCACATCCCCATTCGGAGCCGGAATCTTTGTCACGATCTGCTCTAACACATCCTCAATATTCAAACCGGTCTTTGCTGAGATTCTCGGTGCGTCCTGTGCCTCGATTCCAATCACATCTTCGATCTCATTTACCACACGGTCAGGATCTGCACTCGGAAGATCAATCTTGTTGATCACCGGCATTACTTCAAGGTCATTATCAATTGCAAGATATACGTTTGCAAGTGTCTGTGCTTCAATTCCCTGCGCCGCATCTACCACTAATATTGCGCCCTCACATGCTGCCAGACTTCTAGATACCTCATAATTGAAATCCACATGTCCCGGGGTATCGATCAGATTAAAGATATATTCTTCACCATCCTGTGCCTTATAGACAATACGAACAGCCTGTGCCTTAATGGTAATTCCACGCTCTCTCTCCAGATCCATATTATCTAATACCTGCGCCTGCATTTCCCGTTCTGTCAACAGACCGGTCTTTTCAATGATACGGTCTGCCAATGTGGATTTACCATGATCTATATGTGCAATAATACAAAAATTACGAATTTTACTCTGGTCTACATGTGCCATTCTCTTTCTCCTGTTCTATACTTAATCAGAAATTATTGTATCACAGGATTTCTTTTTACTCAACACTTTATCCAGAATGGCAGCTAACGGTTCCATCGCATTTTTCTCCTCTTCCACCGTGTTATTCTGTGCCCCCACTTCAATCAATGTTGTTCTCGGCATCAAATGCATATTAAAACGCAGACTTTTTACATATATTTTCCGGACATAATCTCCGTATAGTGCTTTTCCCTGCAGATACATCTGAAAGCTGAATGCCAGATTCATATTGCGATACGGATTCTTCAGATACGCAATCTCTCCATTCATGTTTGAACGGCTGACACCATTTAAAAACATGATCTTTGCCGTTTGTTTTCCATTAATATCCGTCACCAGCCGGACATCTTCATCTACTCCGTCACGATGCAGATCGATCACAACCTGAATAGACGGGTTTTCCTTTAAAATGCCGGATACATTTTTATATGCCATCTCATACGCACGATTCCGGTCCAGTTTTCCGTCAATCACATCATAAAGCGTTTCATCATGATATGTAGCAATTCCATATTCTTCCTCTAAAATTTTTTCCAGATGTGCGCCGACCCCAATGATCGTATCCTCCTTCACCCCTTCCCGGCTGTCCGCAAAACTTTCTGAACCATGCGTATGGTATATCAGTATCTTGTCCTCCCCGGATTCTTTTATATTCTCTATTGAAACATCCGTATCCAGCAGATTGTCCGCTGACATTTCCTCTGTGGACAAGCTGGTGTTGCTATCCACAACAAATATCTTATTAAGAAGAAAATCCGGTTGACATAATGTTGATCGTTGAAATGTTGTCCCAATCGTTTCATTTACCGGAGGCTGTTCCGCCTCTTTCTGTTTCTCCGCAACTGCCAGATTATCATTGACAGGCTGCTCCATTTCATCTTCATAGAACCAGTCCGGCACCTCATAACCGCTGTCATATTCCGCACAACATGTGCCATATTCTTTTTCATATGTAAAAAGCGGAAGCATCTGTGCGGTTGCAAACTCCAATATGGATGTCTCCGACGGATCCGGAAATCCGTATAGAAGATATACAAGAAAGAGTATACCAACCGCTATCCGTTTTCGCTTTTTTTCTCTTGATATATTCTGATCATAATTCATATTATTATCTTATTCAGAAATACCGATTGTATGTCATCCCTCCGCAAAAACCGCCTGATTGATTGCCTCCGATATCGTATAACTGATTCTCTTTACTGCCTCATCAATATCTTTCGGTGTCACAAACATATCTTCCAGATAAGGCGTGACCATCTCACACGCGAGCTGATAGCGTTCTTCTTCATTAAATTTCTTCAGCACATTCTTTGCAGACTGTTTTCCGATTGCATCCACCAATACATCCATGGCATCATTTACAATCGTTGGCACTGCAATAACCGTCGGCACGCCAATGGCCAGTACCGGAATTCCAATACTCTGTTCATTGATTGCCTGTCTGTGGTTTCCAACGCCGGAACCCGGTGTAATTCCCGTGTCTGCTAACTGGATCGTCTTATTCAGTCTGTCCGATTCTCTTGCCGCCAGTGCATCAATGACGATCAACAGCTCCGGCCTGATCTCATCCACCAATGCTTTCAACACCGTAACCGCTTCCATTCCGGTCTGTGCCATTACACCCGGTGCGATTGCACTCATCTCCACACTCTGCGATAAAATGCCCTCTTTCAGCAAATGTCTCGTTACATACAGATTATCAATTACAAACGGACCTAACGCATCCGGTGTCACTCCCCGGTTTCCCAGACCTGCAACCATAATCTTTTTCTTATTTCCAACAAACTGTCGTAAATGTCTTGCCAGCACTTCCATCATCGGTTTGTGAAATTCTTCGTCCTGTCTGCGCAATTGTTCACTTTCCAATGTAATGTAGGTTCCCACCGGTTTTCCTAAACACATCGCTCCTTCTTCATTTTCTACTACAATGCGAACCTCTTTAATGTCAGTATCCCCATTATTCTTTGTCAGAACATGCACTCCTCTGACCGGCTCCTCTGCCTGAATGTCTTCTTTCATCTCTACCGCTAAATCTGTACGTCCCCGCATATACTTAAGCCTCCTTACAAAAAATGCTTTCATCCAACAATATGGTCAATATTTTTCTCTTCTATTCACTCTCTTTCAATTGCAAATATTCATGCTTTGATTTTGCAAAAAGATATTGACAAAGTATGGAAGATTATGTATGATAAGCAAGTATGTTTACATTAGATTGTCCGTGTCCGGTTTTAATGTAAAACCATAACATAAAAAGTATTTAGAGAATGGAGGTGTTTTCATTGGCTAATATCAAATCTGCAAAGAAGAGAATTAAGGTTATCGAGACAAAAACTTTAAGAAACAAGATGGTGAAATCTAAGTTAAAGACTATCATCAAGAAGTTAGAGGCTGCTGTAGCTGCTGGTGACAAGGCTGCTGCTGAAGCTCAGTTAAAGGTTTGTACATCTGAACTTAGCAAGGCTGCTGCTAAGGGCATCATGCACAAGAATACCGCTTCTAGAAAGATTTCCCGTTTATCTGCCCTTGTGAACAAGATGGCATAATGGCAATCATAGAGCAAAAAAGACCGTCACATATGTGACGGT
>HF987885.1:0-2630 GCA_000431135.1 Clostridium sp. CAG:590 | reverse complement strand
CACATATGTGACGGTCTTTTTTGCATAGATATCTGATTATCGTTTGCATATCTACTTCGTGGAACTGAACCGGATGATAAGAAGTTCAACTGCAACAATATCTTTGATATTGCCGGATTTGATCTGCTGTTCCGTATCCTGACACATCTCCACCATACCCTGTAATTTCTCAAATGTGTATTTTGCTGCCTGGGCTACATATTTTTTTACACTGAACGGGGGAATCGAACAGGCTGCCGCCATCTCTTTATTATTCTTCCCCTCAGCAGAAAGTGCTGATATCTGCATCAGAATATTAAAATGGCGCAACAACATACGCAGAATTCCAATCGGAGATTCCTTCAATGCCAGCAAATCCCGATACAGCAATAACGCCTGCGGTTGATTATGCGTTCCGATTGCATCTAACATTGCAAACATTTTGCTCGTTGCCTGACTGACACATACTTTCTGTACATCGTCTACTGTTATGGCATTCTCCTGCAATTTGTAACAGAATAATTTTTCTAATTCATTGCGCAGCAGTAGCATATCCGTACCCATATGTTCCACAAAATAAAAGATTGCAGTATCATCCATTGTCTTGCCCTCTTCCCGGCACAATCCCTTGATCCAGGATAATAACATCTTTTCGTCAGGCGTATCCATCTCAGATGCATATCCTTTTTTAACGATCCATTTGTACAGACGATTTCTCTTATCTACCTCATTCTCAACAAAAATGATATGCGTAGATTCCGGCAGCTCCTCTAATTGTTTTTCAAAATTATCCGGTGTCTTCTTGAACAGATTACTGTTTTCTACTACAATTACTCTCTGCTGTGCAAAAAAGGGTAATGTATTCGCAATCTCTAAAAGTTCCTGCACATTCAGCCCGTTTCCCTGAAAGACACTCACATTCATATTGTCTTCCGGATCCGCTAAGGCTTTTACTAATTTGTCCCTATATTGATGTTTCAAATAATCTTCTTTTCCAAATAACAGATAAAATGCTTTTATTGTATTCGTCTGAATATCCTGACTGATCTGTTTCATGTATTCTCCATTTCCTTTATTTCATGGTTGTTATTGTATATCGTACACCATCGGAATCTATCGTAATGCCACCATGGTCTTTTGTCAAATAGATAAAAGAACTGTTTTGGCAAAGCCGTTCCATAACTTCCTTGGCCGGATGTCCATATCGGTTCCGTTCCCCAACAGAAACCATTGCAGTCTGAAAAGATATCCGTTTTAAAAAAAACTCCGAAGATGCCGTGGCAGAACCATGGTGTGCCACCTTCAATACCGTAATCTGTTTCGGTAATTGTGCAACCACTTCTCTCTCCACTGTCTCATCCATATCCCCTGTAAATAACATATCGAATTGACGGTACTTCATATATAATACCATACTTCCCTGATTCTTGTCTTCATAAAACTGTCGTTTCGGACTGATACATTCAAAGCGAACCGAGCCAAGCTGCAGCGAATCGCCCTTTTGTATATATAGCAGCTCGCAGCCTTTTTCCTTTGCAAGTTTTTCCAATTCCAGATATGCATCATCCGGATTCGAGGTAGCCGGCAGAACAAAATGTCGAATGGAAACCGTTGGCTCCTCTAAAAGTTCCACGATACCACTATAATGATCGCTATCACTATGGGATACCAGAACATAATCCAGACTGCCTCCTCCATAATATTTTATTCCGTTTTTCAATACATATGTTCCAACCTTCTTAATCGAACTGCTTCCACCATCAATTAAGATATGCAACCGTTCCGGGGTCCGGACATATATGCCATCCCCCTGACCTACATCAAACATGCATACCGTAAGTCTTCCCGGAAGATAGAAAAAACCAAACAGACTGCCAAGACACAGCAGCCATATGATCTGTCGTTTTTTGTGTTTCTGATATCCCGCCCAGACGAACAGAATCAATATCACATAATATATTATCAGCCAATATACCGGTGGTCTTCCGGTGCATATTGTATGAAATGGTAGCTGCTCACTCCATTTACAAAGCAATCTGTATATGGTAAAAATGCATTCTGCGCCTTTAGCGGCTGCAATTCCCAAACCGGAAGTCATCGCTCCAAGAAGAACTGCCAAAATGAGAACAAATAACAAAATGCTCATCATTGGAACAACGATCAGATTCAACAGCATTCCATATATCGGAATCTCATAAAAGAAATATAAAAGAACCGGCGTAAGCACAAGCTGCACACTCAGGCTCACAAACAGTCCTTCCATAAAATGGAATTTCTGTGGAAACCACTCTTTCCACACCGGTTGTATCACCGCAATTCCAATGACCGCCCCAAATGACAGTAAAAAGCCTGCCTGATTCATCTGATACGGATTCTGTAATAACATCAGAAAAAGTGCTGCCGCAACAGATGTCATACTATCATATCTTCTTCCAGTAACTTCCGCACCGATTGAAACAATAAGCATTACAACCGCTCGCAGTGTTGCCCCGGAAAGTCCCGCCATCACTCCATACATTATAATAAAAGAACCACCAAGCACTGCCGCAACCGGATACGATCCGAGTCGTTTTCTCAAAAGATGATATATTGTTCCTCCGAGCATTGCAATATGCAAACCCGTCTGGGGCTTTACCCTGTCTTTTATAGAT
>HF987884.1:24759-26459 GCA_000431135.1 Clostridium sp. CAG:590 | reverse complement strand
AAGTTGCAGAAACAACCGCTCTTGGGGCAGCTTATCTTGCAGGACTGGCAGTAGGATATTATCGGGACGAGGAAGAAGTCTGCTCAAACTGGCAAAGAGACAAAGAATTTGTGCCGCACTATACGGAAGAACAGCGGAGCAGGTTATATAACGGATGGAGAGATTGTGTGAAGCGAATTCTGTAAGAGATATTTTTATAATTATGTTTGGATGCATACTTGTACACACAATCAACACATTTTTGTATTAAGGTATCTATTCAAGATGAATGGCAATAGAATAATATACATATATTATAACAGGAGGGATTATTATGACAGGAATGATCATACAGCAAATTACAAGTGGTGCATTAGGTAATATGGTAATGGGATTATATTCGCATTATGGATATGGCTACGGTTATGGCTATGGTTATCTATCTTATCTGGTCTTTATGTTGCCGGCATTACTGCTTGGTCTGTGGGCACAGTTTAAGGTAAAATCAACATTTAATAAATACAACAATGTACGCAATTCCCGTGGAATTACCGGAGCGGAAGCCGCCAGAATGATCCTCGACAAAAATGGATTGTCTTATGTCCGGATTGAACATGTTGCCGGCAAACTGACCGATCATTTTGATCCGAGAGACAATGTGATCCGGTTGTCATCCGAGGTATATAATTCTGCTTCCATCGGAGCAGTCGGAGTTGCGGCACATGAGGCGGGACACGCTGTTCAGTATGCAGAAGAGTATACGCCGATCCGTCTGAGAAATGCAATTATTCCGGTATGTAATTTTGGTTCGCAGGTAGGACCGATCATGATCGTGATCGGATGTTTCTTCTCCGGACAGCTTGGAAGAAGCCTGATCTTCTTTGGAATTGTGTTATTCTCGTTGATGGCGGTATTTCAGTTAGTAACATTGCCGGTGGAATTTGATGCGTCAAGCAGAGCACTTTCGGTTATCCGCGACAGCGGAATGTTTGCCAACGAGGATTACAAGGGTGCGAAGAAGGTGTTATCTGCGGCAGCCATGACATATGTTGCGGCATTGATCACATCGATCATGCAGATCTTATATTATGTAACAAGATTTCTTGGCAACCGGAGAGATGACTAGCCTTTAGATGCGGATGTTGACGGCAGGTTGTTAAGAAAGTCTTTATTTGACTTTACATAATGTATAGTGATAGAATGAGGATCATGAGCAGATGACAGCGGGACTCATGGAATGGTTCTGATATAGTGACCGGAACCGGGAGTTTCGCAATTGCCCGGAGTATTATAGGGAAGAAAGGAAAAGAATTATGAGAACATTATATAAGAGAATTACGACAGTTGTGCTTGCGGCAACAATGATCTTGACATTGCCGGCAGCGGGATTACATGTAAAGGCGGATGCAGCCACAGGAGCGGATCCGGATGATGTATATGTATCATTTGGTGCGGATCTGTCTGACAAAGAAAAAGCAACCGTTATGGATCTGATGGGAATTACGGACGAAGATCTCGAAGACTATACGGTAGGTGAGATTACGAACGATGAGGAACATCAGTATCTTGGTGATTACTTAGATTCCAGTGTCATCGGTTCGAGAGCATTATCTTCCGTTATGGTAGTACTTGGCGAAGATGGTGACGGAATTGATGTAGAGACAAAGAACATTTCTTATTGTACAAAAGGAATGTACACCAATGCATTGATCACAGCAGGA
>HF987884.1:21033-24745 GCA_000431135.1 Clostridium sp. CAG:590 | reverse complement strand
CAGGAATTGAGAATGCAGATGTAGTTGTTGCAGGACCGTTTGAGATTACCGGTACAGCAGCTTTGGTTGGTGCAATGAAAGCCTATTCGGAACTGACAGGCAAGGAAGTGTCAGAAGAGAGTATGGATGCTGCGGTGAACGAGCTGGTAGTTACAAGCCAGATGGCGGAAGATGTGGATTCGGATGATGTAGAGCAGTTGATGGCATTTGTTAAGGCAAAGGTTGTAGAAGAAGGTCTGGACAATGATGAAGCGATCAGCAAAGCAATCGATGAGGGTGCCAAAGAACTTGGAATCAGCATTACAGATGATGAGAAACAGACGATCATTTCTTTGATGAAGAAGATCGGCAAGTTGGACCTTAACATTGACAGCATGAAGAGTCAGGCAAAAGACTTATTCAATAAGTTAGAGGATATGGGATTGGATAAGGAACAGGCAAAGAATTTCTTCCAGAAAGTAATTGATGCATTACAGAGTTTCTTTAACAGTATTTTTGGTTAATATTCGTGCAGAGCAGATTCTTGAGAGCGTACCGGAGGGTACGCTCTTTTTTGATTTATGGGATGGTTCGTCTGATTCTTCATTCTTTTCGAATATTATGTGAATTTCATTGTTTTTTTTACAATAAGTGGTAAAATGGTGCTATCGCGTGTGAAAACAGGGCATACTATCGATAGAGAGTGGAATTCCGGGTGTCGGATCCTGCGAGGCGGACTCCCGGAAACCGAAAGAAAGGGTATGCCATGTTTTATGAATTGAAAAGAGGAAAAGTGGGTTTTATCACTTTTACAGAATTACAGGATGACTATGTCATGTATGGGTTCCCGGAGGAGACGGTGCGGGCATGTCAGGAGAATCTGCATAACTTCCGGAGTGATACGATCGTAACAGCCAATCTTGTATTTACGGTACTGGATTTGATCGATATGTTACAAGTGTTCAGCGACAAGGATCGTCTTGCGATATATGTGCAGCCGGAGCTTTGTTTATTTGTAGAGATTCGGGATGAAGATGGCAGTATCCGCAAACTTTTTGACCGGGTACTTGCAAGTTATCAGGTGGATTCGGCAGGGAATACGTCACAGCTTGCACAGGCGGTTCCGGAGAAATTCCTATACCGTTTTCTGGATCTGCTTATTCAGGAGGATCGCAAATTTCTTGAGAACATGGAATTCAACATGAGTGCATTAGAGACTAAAATCCTGAAGGAACGGGTGGACGCGGCATTTATCAACGAGATCTTATTCATGAAGAAGGAACTGATGTATATCTGGAATTATTATGATCAGTTGATCGATATCGGTGAGGTGCTGCGGGATAATGACAATGAGATGTTTCCGCCGGAGAATGTCAAACGTTTTGTCACGTTTACGGAACGGACCATGCGGTTATCCGAGAATGTAAAACACCTCAAAGAATATGCGGTACAGTTGAGAGAAACGCATGACGCGATGTTAGATTACAATCTGAACAACATTATGAAGCTGTTTACAGTGATCACAACGATATTTCTTCCGCTTACATTGATTGTTGGCTGGTATGGAATGAATTTTGCGAATATGCCGGAGCTTACCTGGCGGTATGGTTATCCGGGTGTGATCGTATTTTCGGTGATTGTTGTAGGAATCTGTATTATCGCTTTTAAAAAATATAAGTTGTTATAAGCAAGGAGGAACACATGTTAAGTGAAATTTTAATTGCAGTTGGAGCTGTGTTGATCGTGGCCGGTTTTCTTGGCCTTAAGATGAAGACAGTGGGGAAGAGACTTATCTTTTTATGTATTGCAGGAGCCGGAATGATTCTTCTTTCCGTTGCGGAGATGAATACCTACGGATTGGTAGGCGGCAGCTTTCAGGCTGTGTACCGGATTGTTGCAGTGATTCCATGTCTGATGTTATTTCACAGCATCTGTAAGAAAAATGAGATAAAAGATCTGAATGGATTAGACGGAATTGGAACGCATATGCCGTATACCTATGCCATTCTGGTATTGTTAGCGGTTATGTGCATTGGTGTGCCGGTTACGGGAACATTTACCGGAATTATTTATTCGGAGATCGGATTACTGGCAGGAGGCTTTGGGGTATTTACATATATCGGTCTGATCGGCAATGTAGTTGGTGTAGTTGTTCCGGTTATGTTATTGTTCCCGCTTCTTCGACGGATGTATTTTCCTTGCAAAGAGCAGGAAACAGAAGATAATACAGGAGAAGTACTGGAAGAAGATGTGCCGGAAGAAGTATCGGAAGAAGATGTGACAGAAGATGGCGTGATCGATATACAGAGCCCGGGCAAAGGTGTGATCGCAGTAAGCGGTATATTGGCAGTGCTGTTAGTGGTATGTTCTTTGTGGCAGCAGCCAATCCTGCAGGCGGTCAGCACAGTAATGCAGAAGTTATTTAGTTAGGTGGTGGATAAGATGGCAAACAATTATGGTGTGTTGTTGATATTTTTGTTTCCGATGCTTGGTGGAGTGATCGGGTTCTTCCTTGGTAAAAAGGATAAGGGTACGAGAAATGACTGGATCGATATTGTTGTGACAGTTCAATTGGCAATGCTTGCATATCTTGCATATATGACAATCGGAAAGGGCGTGCAGTTTGATCTTTCTCTAGGAAAAGCATTAGGTTTGGGACTTTCGTTGACAATGGATGTTGTATCTGTGACACTGAGCATTCTGGTGACGGTTGTTGTTGCGATCATTACACAATTTATGAAGGTTAGCATGAAGGAAGAAGAGAGCAGTAACCGTTTCTATCTATTGTTTATGTGTATGTTTGGAATGGTACTTGGTGCATGTATGACCGACAATCTGTTCAACTTCTTCATGTTCATTACGCTTGCGTTATTATTTGCCTGGCCGTTGCTTTTACATCGAAAAGACAAGGCGGCAATCAAGAATGCGAACATTTACATTGGATTTGTGACCGCAGGAATGGTATTGATCCTTTCCGGTATTGTGATCTTATTTGGATACCTTGGCAGCGTGAATTATAATGGAATGTACACAAGCGTTATGTCGCGAGGCGGCAACAGTGCATTATTGATCGGCGGATTGCTGGCAACATTTGGTTTTGCCATGACAGCCGGTGTGTTTCCGATACAATTTCAGGTTACAAGAGGATGTTCTTATGGTTTGATCGAGGTCTCAACCGTAATCGCAAGTCTGATATCAAAGCTTGGAATATATGGTATTCTGGTAATTGCCGTAGATCTGTTTGTAGAGAATAAGTTTTATGGAAGAATATTGCTGGTAGCAGCAATCATGACAATGATATGGGGAGTTCTGATATCCTTAACTGCGACGGATATCAGGAAGATCCTGATGGGACTGGATGTTGCAACAAATGGTTTTGCTCTGTTAGCAGTGAGCCTGGTTGTGCTTGGGGGAAGTTCTAATCAATACGGTGTTCGAAGTGTTGTATATCTGTTATTTGCAAGTGCTTTTTCGTTAGCAGTGTTGTATATGGTATCATTAGAGCTGGTTCGTAGAAATAAAACATATGAGATCAAAGGACTGATCGCTGCCGGTAAGGGCAATCCTCTTCTTGGAGCAGGCACTCTGCTTGCAGGATTAAGTCTTGCTGGGATTCCAGGAACGCTTGGATATCTTGGACATTCCGCTTTGTTCAAATCTATCTCGACAGCCATTGGATGGAAATGGCTGGTTGTAGTGTATATTATAATGTGGGCTTTCCTGATGACGGCGG
>HF987884.1:849-21023 GCA_000431135.1 Clostridium sp. CAG:590 | reverse complement strand
CGGCGGTGTTACGTGTGTTCATGAAATTCTTTATCAGCAAACCGGAAGAGAAACTTCGTATTCTTACATCGGAAGAAGAACGGCTTGTAGATGATGATTCTACGCAGGCAAAAGGAAAAGATGATCGGAGGGCATATCGTTTTGGAGAAGTTTTACTTCTGCTGGTCGGTATTGTGCAGATTGCGGCAGGCATTATTCCGCAGTGGACGGTCGGACATAAGGCGGTCATTGCACCATTCCTTAACTTCTGCCATTTGAATGAAACGGTGCATGTAGACCTCAAATATTTTTCAAAAGGAGCAGTGATTGCCTGCGTTGTTGCAGTGGTTCTGTGTGCATTATTGTATACGAATCTGGTACATGGAATTCTGCTTCGTGCGATCCGCAACCGGAAAAATAAAAAGTTAAAAGAAGAAGCAGAACAACTAAATGAAAATAAGTAAATATTTATAAAATTTTTGTTGAAGATTGAGGATAATCATATTAAAATATATATAGCGGTGTGTAGCATGCGCAAATTATAACGGAGGTTACAGATATATGGAAAAGAAAGAGATCAAAGACAAGTTATTGGACATCATTGAAGAAGAGGTACCGGAAGTTGATAAGAATGCCATTGATACATCAGCATCTTTAAGTGATGATGGTTTGGATTCCGTATCCCTGATCAAAGTGATCGTGGATGCAGAGAAAGAGTTTGATGTTGTATTTGATGATAGAGAACTTGCTCTTAATAAGTATGAGAATTTGAATGACGTGGTGGAATTGATTGAAGAGAAGTTACAATAACTAAGGAGGTTACATAATTATGGCGAACAAAGTAGTATTACCTGTTAAGTATCCTGCCGTTACTTCATGGCAGTGGCATGCAACCCTGTTTTCTATTTTAGGGGATGATGAGAATGCAAAGAGATGGATCTATAGCAACTATATCCAGTTACGTTGCTATAACATTGCGGAATATACCACCGGAGATGAGATCTTATTATGTGATATGATGCCGGGAAGCAGTGCAATGAAGGAATGTCCGTATCTGATCTTTTCGCTGATCACGAAGCCACAGATTGAGAGTTATTGTGGAGATGTAATTGATTTCATCGTGAAGACGATTGATCTTGGCGGTTATGTATATGGTGCATTTGATGAAGCCAAGATGTTATGTGATGTCAGTGTAGATTACAAGTTCTCACATGAATTATTTATCTATGGTTATAATATGGATGAGGAAGTATTCTATGTTGGTGACTTTACATTTAAGGATAAGTATTCTTATACAACCGTATCTTTCGATAAGGTTAAGAAGGGATTTGATGCTCTGACTGCCGGAGAAGATCATGTATTTAAGGATGATTATAAGGGAACCCGTGGATTGTATGTAATCCAGAAGAATACAGAGAATCGTTACTATGACATTGATGCATCATTGATCCGGGATACCTTGAAGGAATATCTGAATGGGGATGATACGAAGAATCATTTCCGTATGATGCGTAATCGTTTTGATGATACGGTATTCGGTGTGAATGTGTATGATGCATTACTTGCCAGAGTAGATAAGCAGCTTCATGAGGAAGAGCCGGACTTCGATATTCGTGCATTGCATATTGCATACGATCACAAGGTGTTAATGCTGGATCGTTTGAAGTATCTGATGGCGAATGAAGTCATTCCGTTTGAGCAGGATCTGTTAGATGAGTATGCAGTTGTGGTAGACAATATGTTAGCTGCAAGAAACTTACTCGTACGTATCTCTGTTACAGGTGAGATTGAAGCCGGTGCAAGAATCAAGGGTTATCTGAACGATGCAAAGGCAAAAGAGATGGCAATCCTTAGTCATGTTGTCAATGAGTTATAATTAATTGATCAGCGATTGATTGAGAGAAAGGCAAGGTAACGTTCCATGTTACATTGTTATTATATGAATGTGAATTGTGACTGCTCAACTGAGCAGTCACATGCTTTTTATAAGAAACTGCCGATAGAACGGCAGGAGCGGATCAAGCGGATGACGAACCAGCAAATGGCTAAGAAGAAGATCTTAACCGGTGCATTCTTACAGTCCGTGATCCGACAGGAGACGGGAATCGAAGCGGAACGACAGCAATATAGTTATAATGATGCAGGACGCCCGTTTCTTGCCAATGCTTCCGGGAGGATCGACTTTAATCTGTCGGATTCCGGGCAATATGCGGTGCTGGCAGTCAGTGATGAACGGGTAGGAATTGATATTGAATATAAACAGCGCAATTACCGGATGGTTGCAAAACGTTTCTTCTGCAAAGAGGAATATGACAGAATCCTGTCCTTTGAAGAGGAGAAACAGCAAAACAGGATGTTCCTTCGATACTGGACGATGAAAGAGGCTTATGTGAAATATGAAGGCAGTGGTCTGGGCGTGCCCCTGAATTCTTTTCGGATCGTATGGGATGAACCGGGAGAGTATTGTGTGGTGTATGCGGTGTCAGACAATGCGGATACCGGTAACGCAGACAAGGATATTCCTCTTGCACATGGCAGCTGTGTTTTTTTACCCGGTGGGTATTGTGTTTCGGTATGTCAGAAGAACCCGGTAGAGAAGCTGCATATAATGGAACAATCCGTTATGTAGAAATATAGCTGCGTGATATGCGGCTCTGTTGTGAAAATGAATGACACTTTTATGGGAGTATGAAGATTGCTATGCACTTTGTCCAAATAAAAAGCATGGCAATCTTTTATTTTGTAAAAAATGTATGGACGAGTCAAAAAACGGAAAAAGGTGAAAAACCATTTACCTATGAAAATGGTTTGAAATAAATGGGTGTTATGCTATAATAACTCCTGCGAAATATAGGAAATTCAATGGATTGTCATTTTGAGTGTAAAATATTTACAGTTAATTAAATGATATAATTGGTTGACATCCTTGGAAGAAAGATGTATAGTAACAGATGTCAATGACATGATATCGTGATAGAGAGAAGATGCATGGAGGTGATCAATATGGAACAGAATCAGAGTTTGATTGATTTTCACAGCCATATATTGCCGGGCATCGATGACGGAAGCAGGAGTACAGCACAGTCTTTGGATATGATGAAGTTAGAACTTGATCAGGGAATTGGAAGAATCGTTGCGACTCCTCATTTTTATGCAGACAGGATATCCGTTGATAAGTTTCTGTCAAGAAGGCAGCAGGCTTATGAGAAAGTCAAGGCAGCCATGGACGAACAGGGACGGAAGGCTCCGGTCTTTTACCTGGGAGCAGAAGTATATTATTTTGGTGGGATTGGCAAGGCAGAGATGCTTCCGAAGTTGTGTATGGGAGATACCGATACCATATTGTTGGAGATGCCGTTTTGTCAATGGACGAAGGATATGTTAGAGAATGTCGAACAGATCCTTGATAAGCAGAAGTTACATATTATATTAGCACATATAGAACGTTATTATGATTATCAGAAGAAGAAGGACATCTGGAATGCGATCTTTGATCTTCCAATCACTGCACAGATCAATGCAGGAAGTTTTCTGAACTGGAAGAAGCGGGGACGCTGCATGAAGTTCCTGAAGGAAGACTGGGATGTTCTGCTTGGAAGTGATTGTCATAATACAGAGACAAGAGTTCCGAATCTTGCACAAGGCCGCGAGGTGATCGCTAAGAAGCTTGGACAGGCAAGATTAGATGAGATCGACGAATTGGGAGAAAGGATCCTATCGATATGAACCGAAGACAGAAGATGAAGATTGCAGGTCAGATCGGACTTGTGATACTTGGAATTGCAGTGATCTATCTGATCGTGATGCTGATCGATAACCGGATTGGTATCTTTGAGTCAGATGATACAGATGACAGCTATGAGGAAGAGGAACTTCCGATTGATATAGATGGTAAGATATATGAATTAAGCCACGAGATGTCGACGTATCTGGTAATGGGTACCGATAACAGTGGCAATGAAGAGGCAGATGAACGTAAGGATTATGTTGGATCAATGGCAGATTTTATGCTGTTGCTGGTGGTGGATGATACCGATCAGACATATCAGTATATCCAACTGAACCGTGATACGATCACGGAAGTTCCCTTCCTATTAGCTGATGGAACCTCTTATGCGAGTGCGGACATTCAGATGTGTTGCGCACATGCATATGGAGGCAGTAAGATGGAGAGCTGTGAGAATACCGAGAAGACGGTATCCATGTTTCTCCATGGAATACCGATTGACGGTTACTATGCTTTGAAGATGGACGCAATACCGGAGCTTAACCATGCGGTTGGTGGTGTGACGGTTACGATAGAAGATGATTTTACAGCCATTGATCCGGAGATGAAGCCGGGTACAACACTGAAGCTTAGTGATGAACAGGCATACACATTCGTACATAACCGGATGGATATCGGTGACGGTGAGAACACTTCAAGAATGCGTCGGCACAGAGCTTACATGGATGCGATGGCGAAGACAGTGCAGGAACAGGCGGCGAAGGATAAGAAGTATGTAACCCGTGTGTATAATGAACTGTCAGAGTATTCGACAACGGATATGGGAAGCAAGACTTTGAGCAGTATTGCGAAGAAGGTCAATACCTATACGAACAAAGGGCTGGTCACTCCGGAAGGGGAGACGAAGCTTGGCAAGGCGTTGAATGACGGTCTGGAGCACACAGAATTCTATGCGGATGAGGACAAGCTGATCAAGCTCATTCGTGATATATATCCACTTACCGAAGTGGGAGATGCAGAAGATGGAGAGGAATAAGAACGTATGAATCAGGAAACATTAACCCAGGCAAATGATAACGACGAGATGGAGATAGATCTGCTTGAGGTATTCTATTATCTGAAGGCAAGAGCAATCTGGCTATTTGTAGCATTTATGGCTGGTGCTGTATTGGTGGGAGGCTTTACCGCTTTCTTCATTGCACCGAAGTATGAAGCAACTTCGAAGGTATATATGGTATCCGCATCCAGCGAATCCGTGATCAATCTGAATGATCTGAACCTTGGAACTTCCCTTTCACAGGATTATGTGGAATTAATGAAGATCCGTCCATTGTTTGAGGATGTAATTGAAGATCTGGATCTGGATTATGAATATGATGAATTACTTGGAATGACCAGTATCGGAACAGTGGGTGATACCCGTCTGATGCAGATCACGGTAACGAGTACCGATCCGGTTGAGGCAAAGGACATTGCCAATGAGTTAGCGAAGAAGGCAGTTACCTATGTACCGAAGGTGATGGGAGCACAGAAGCCGCGTATCGCAGAAAAAGCGATCACACCGGAACATAAGAGTTCGCCAAGCCTGTCTAAGAATACACTGATCGGTGGACTTGCCGCATTGGTTGTATTAGCAGCCATCTTCGTTGTACAGTTGTTGTTAGATGATACCTTCAAATCAGCAGAAGATGTTGAGAAGATGTTGGGCGTTATGCCTCTTACCGTTATCCCTGAGGGTAACTTAGAGACGATCGATGATAAGGCGGAAGAAGATATCCGTAAGCAGAAACGAAAAGAACGCCGCAAGAAACAGAAAGAACAGAAGAAAGAGGGGAAGAATGATGCCAACTAAGAATTATGTCAAAGCAACTGTCGGTAATATGCCGGAACTTCCCTATGCAATAGAAGAAGCAGTGAACCGTCTCCGTGTCAATGTCGGATTCTTAGGTGAAGATATCCGTAAGATTATGGTGATCAGTACGACACCGGATGAGGGTAAGAGCTTTGTCACCATGCAGTTATGGAGACAGTTAGCAGAGGCAGGAACACCAACTGCCCTGATCGATATGGATCTGCGTAAGTCAGTTATGGTAGATAAGTATCAGATCGCAAGAGAGGATGGCAGGAAGATTCAGGGAACTTCCTATTATCTTGCCAATAAGATACCGTTAGAACAGGCATTGTTACAGACAAACATCGGCGAGGGAGCAATCCTTCCGAATGTAGATAATGTGGTGAACCCTTCGATGCTCTTAGAGAGTAAGAAGTTAGAAGATACATTGAATGAGTTACAGGAGGAATTCCGGTATGTCATATTAGACTGTCCGCCGTTGGATCTTGTATCCGACGGAGAACGAATCGGAGCATTGTGTGACGGAGCAATCTTAGTTGTCCGCGGTGGCGAGACACCAAAGAGTATGATCCGTAATTCCATCCGTCAGCTAGAGAGAGCCAACTGCCCGTTACTTGGCGTGGTGCTCAATCGTGTGAAGGGTTCCGGTAGTGGTTACTATTACAAACAGTATGGTGGCAAGTATGGCTACTATGGTAAGGATGGTTACTACTACAAATAATCTGTGAGTTCCCTGCTCTGCTTCGGCAGACCGGGCTCAAAATATACAAATATTACGAAAGGAGGATACAAACGTGAAATCTTTAAAGAAAAAGTTAGCAGGCATCTTAGCTATGACTATGTTAGTTAGTGCTGCTGCTTCAGCAGCTGGATCTCCAGTAGAGGCTCCTAAGGCTACAGCAAAGAACGGTGCTACCGTTGCTACTACTAAGGAAGGTACAGCTACAGTTAAGGCTGTTAAGGCTACAAAGAAGGCTACTGTTACTGTAAGCGAGAAGGTTGAGGTTGATGGTGTTAAATACACTGTTACTACTATCGCTGGTAATGCTTTCAAGAACGCTCCTAAGGCAAAGACTGTTAAGCTTCCTAAGACTGTTACTTCTATCCAGAAGAACGCATTCAAGGGCTTAAAGAAGTTAAAGACTGTAAGCATCAACACTAAGAAATCTTTCAAGGTTGCTAAGAAGGCTTTCGCTGGTGTTAACACCAAGAAAGTTACTATTAAAGTCAACAAGAAGATGTCTAAGAAAGAGCTTAAGAAGTTAAAGAAGGCTCTTAAGAAGGCAGGTTTCAAGGGTAAAGTTAGTAAGTCTTTAAAATAGTGCTTGTTAACGGACTACCATCGGACGGGTAGATCGGGTACTGCCTGTCCGGGGGTGTGTTCCCCTTGAAAAGATATTTTGAGATTGAAGGATAAGGAATGTACTCTTACTTGACGCTAGGGTCTTGGCGAGGGCGAGAATATATTCCTTTTTCTTTATAAAAATGTTGATAATTGAAGTATTGAATTTGACAATTCTTTACACAAATGAGGATACTAAGATGTATAAGAAAAAAGAGACGGCAGGATATAAGCATTTTGATTTTCTGGTGTTGGATTTGATATGTTTTGTTGTGACATTTTTGATCAGTCTGACGGTTCGATTCCAGGATAATGCATTCCTTGCAATGTGTACAAATGAAAAATGGTTTCATCCCTATATGCGGATCGTTGTCCTGATTACCTGTCTGCATGTTGTGACCGTGCTGATGATCGAACCTTATAAGGGAGTTCTGAAGCGGGATTCAGCAACGGAGTTCCGGGAAGTATTGAAACAGAATGTGTTCATGCTGATCGGTGTGGTAGTATTCCTGTTTGCAGAGAAGTCATCCGTCAATTATTCGCGATTAGTTATGTTTGGCTGGATTTGTGTGAACCAGATTATTATGTTTGTGTATCATTTTGTGTATAAGCGTCATCTTCGTGCCAGTATCAATCGTAAGGAGAAACAGGATAATCTGTTGCTTGTGGTTGCCTATGATGATATGGAAGATGTATTGCAGGAATTCTACAGCAGCGGAATCAGTACATTGAAGATTGTTGGAATTGTACTTGCCAATACCAGAGCAGAGTTAGAGGCAGCAATGTCGGAGAGTGCAGTGACTTCCGAAAAGGAAGGAAAATGGAAACATTCAACTGTATATAATATACCGATTGTCGGGAATCTCAATAACCCGTTTGAATATGCCAAAGATCATGTGGTAGATGAAGTGCTGATCTGCATGGAAGGCGAATTGGCAGAAGAGATGGCGGTACGGTATTCCGATATGGGAATCCTTGCACATGTAAGTATCCGGAATCTTGTGCGACTGCCGAATGCAGTGATAGGTAAAGTAAATGGAATTCCGGTTGTTACGTCTGTATCAAACATTGTTACGACGAGACAGGTTATAATGAAACGGTTGATCGATATATGCTGTGGATTGTTAGGCTCGGTCGTAACGATCGTTGTGGCGATCCTGTTATTCATACCAATGATGATCGCAGATCCGGGACCGATCTTTTTCCGGCAGGAACGGGTCGGACGGAATGGACGTAAGTTCAAGATTTGGAAGTTCCGAACCATGTATCAGGATGCTGAGGCAAGAAAAGCAGAATTGATGGCACAGAATAAGATGTCCGGGTTGATGTTCAAGATGGATGATGATCCGAGAATCATCGGATATGGCAAGAAGTTCTCACTTGGAGAATTCCTGCGCAAGACATCGATTGATGAACTGCCACAGTCCTTCAATATCTTAATGGGGGACATGAGCGTAGTCGGAACCAGACCTCCAACGGTTAAAGAATACGAACAGTATGATTATCACCATAAAGCGAGATTGTCTATGAAACCGGGACTTACCGGCATGTGGCAGGTAAGTGGAAGAAGCGATATCACGGACTTTGAGGAAGTGGTGCGACTGGATCGGGAGTATATCGATAATTTCTCATTGACATTGGATCTGAGGATTATGATGAAGACGGTGAAGGTTGTGTTGGGTAAAGAGGGGTCGGTGTAGGAGATATTGTTGTGCAAATGAGGAAGATTGAGTTATGAAGGTATGTTTAGTGGGGTCAAGTGGAGGACACCTGACTCATTTATATATGTTAAAACCGTTCTGGAAGGATAAGGATAGATTTTGGGTCACTTTTGATAAAGAGGATGCAAGAAGCATATTAGAGGGTGAAAAAATGTATCCGTGCTATTATCCAACGAATCGAAGTTTGAAAGCGCTTATCAAAAATACTAGGATTGCTTGGAAAGTATTGCACAAAGAAAAACCCGACTTGATTATATCAAGTGGTGCTGCCGTTGCTGTACCATTCTTTTACTTGGGAAAGTTAATGGGAGCAAAGCTTATTTATATAGAAGTATTTGATCGTATTGACAAACCTACTATGACTGGAAAAATGGTATATCCAATTGCAGATAAATTTATTGTGCAATGGGAAGAACAGAAAAAAGTTTATCCGAAGGCTGTTAATCTCGGAAGTATATTCTAAGGGGAAAGACAATGATATTTGTAACAGTTGGAACACATGAACAGCCCTTTAATCGGTTGATTCAGAAAATAGATGAATTGAAAGAAAATGGAACGATTCAGGAAGATGTGATTATTCAGACGGGATTTAGTACATATGAACCTAAATATTGTCAGTGGAGTAAGTTGATTCCTTATCAGCAGATGATAAAAAATGTAGAGGATGCTCGCATTGTTATCACGCATGGAGGTCCTGCAAGTTTTATTATGCCTTTGCAAATTGGGAAAATACCGATTGTAGTACCAAGACAAAAGAAATATGAAGAACACGTAAATGATCATCAATTAGAATTTTGCAAAGCAGTAGAAGAAAGAATGAGAAATATTTTGCTGGTAGAAGAAATTGGAGAATTAGATGAACAGATAAAAAAATATAAAGATTTAACTTCAAATTTGAGACAAAAAATGAATAGTAATAACTCTAGGTTTAATGAGAAATTAGAAAATATTGTAGAAAACTTGTTGAAAAAATGAATTTGTTTGGGAGAGAAAATGAAACGGATTTTAGTAATAAATACAGTTGGTTTTTTTGTGAATGGAATTACGTCTGTAATAATGAATTATTATGATGGGTTTGAAAATTCGGAATATTTGTTTGACTTTGTTTCTGCCTCTCCTTTTGAGAAAAAGATTGCTGAGAAAATTAAGAATAAGGGAGGAAATCTGTATTATTACAAAAGAGGAAAAAATGTAGTTGGATATATGAAAAATATCTATAACTTATGTAAGAAAAATAAATATGATATAGTCCACGTGCATGGTAACAGTGCCACGATGACATTTGATTTACTTCCAGCTAGGTTAGCAGGCGTTCCGATGAGGATCGCGCATTCTCATAATAGTACATGTGGACATGAATTTGTTTCGAAATGTTTAACACCTGTGTTTAAGTGTTTATACACAAAGGCTTTAGCTTGTTCAGAATCAGCCGGGAATTGGTTGTTCGGAGATAAAAAATTTGTTGTTTTAAAGAATGCGATTTCCTTGAATCAATATATGTATAAAGAAGACATGAGAAAAGAGTATAGACAAAAATTACAATTTGATGAAAATGATATTGTGCTAGGGCATATTGGATTATGTAATGAACAAAAAAATAAAGTGTTTTTGGTTGAACTATTGAAAGAATTAAAAGGGAAAGAAAACCTAAAATTATTGCTTGTTGGAGATGGAGAAAAAGAGATTATTGATAATATTATAACTAAGGTACACCAATATGGTCTAGAAAAACGGGTGGTTTTATTAGGGACTCGAACGGATGTCGTGGGATTACTTCATGCTATGGATGTGTTTTTATTTCCTTCGTTGTGGGAAGGATTTGGAATAACAGTGATGGAAGCACAAGCAACAGGGCTTCCTTGTATTGTTTCAGAATATGTTCCTGATGCTGTGAATTTTAGTGAACAATTTTCAAAAGTGTCATTAGACTCTCAAGAAAAATGGTTACAAACAATCGAAAAGTATAGCGACACTGCTACAAATCGAGGTGAGATTTCAGCCCAAAATATAATTACGATAAGACAGTCAGGATATGATATTGACTGCGAGGTTGAACAGTTAAAACAAATGTATATAGGAAATAAATAGTAGAATTGAGGAAGAAAAATTGCGAGTAACGATATTTGGAATAATATGGCTTAGTATACTTATTATAGTATTTCTTAATAATAAAGCAAAGTATATTGTTGGAATGACTTTGTTATCTATGGTTATGCAACAAGCGTCAGTTGTTTTTTTAGGTGATACTGGCATTGGACCACAAATTTTTACTTCTGTTGCAATGATAGCTTGGTCGTTAAGAACATCGACAATATGGAATGATTTTACATTGAAATTTTCAAAGAAAAATTATTTGAAAAAAATTTGTTTCATTGCAATTGTAGGTTTTATAGGTGTCATACTAATTTCAAGAAAAATAAATTATATGACTTATAGATTGACTGATGTAGATTTTACGTTGTTATTTATCCAATTATTGATTTACATTTTATGTTTTTTATGTATGTGGAATTTGAAAGATAAGGTTAAGGCAGAGGAAATAGAAACTATATTTGTTAATATAATTTTAATTGTTGTTGTGATTGGAATACTTCAAGTCGGAACGCAAATGAATGTTTTACCGCTTAAATCAATAATGTGTACATTTATATATACGAATCCGGATGCTTTAAATAATCCGTGGCAATACCCAAGATTTTTTTCTACATTTCAGGAACCTAGCTATTGTAGTCCGTTTCTTGTTGGTGGATTTTATTACATAATTTCATTAGGAAATAAAAGTAAAAAATATATGTTTTTGGCAGTGACATTAGTTTTAGCGATTATGCTGACATTTTCTTCTACTGCGTATGGAACGTTTGGAATTTGTGGTATTTTATATGTAATAATAAGTAAAAATAAGAAAGCGTTGAAATATCTCGTTCCTATAGGAATTGCTTGTGTTCTTTTGTTGTTTGTTAGTGGTTATTTAATGCAAATATTAAATGAAGTTATTTTCCAAAAAATGAGTACTGGTTCGGCTTGGACTCGAGGAAATTTAGACGATTATTGTTATGCAATGTATGAAAAAGCAAAAATATGGGGAAATGGATACAAAAATATTAGAGGTTCTCAGTTTTTGAAATCTCTTGCAGCACAACTTGGGATTATGGGGTGTGTATTTTGGTTTTTGATATGGACACCTATTTGCGCATTTTTGATAAAAAATAGAAAAGATAGTAAATTTGTTGGTGTGCTGTTGTATTTAGTTAGTGTTGTTATTGCGATGTTTATCGCAATACCGGATATTGATATTATTGTATTTTGGGGAATGATGTATCTGGTTGCAGTCACCTTATCTACAGAAAAGAGTGATTTGGAAAGGGGAAAATATGAACATTTCAATTATAGTTCCAGTGTATAATGCGGAAAAATATATTCGACGTTGTGTGGAAAGTGTGATTTATCAATTATCATCGGAGGATGAATTGATTCTTGTTGATGATGGTTCAAATGATGATAGTGGAAAAATTTGTGATCAATATAGTCGAAATTTTAGCAATATAACAGTTGTTCATCAGCAAAATGGAGGAGAGGCAGTAGCACGAAATAGTGGAGTTGCGATTGCTAAGGGCGATTATGTTGTCTATATTGATGCGGATGATTTTGCGGATGCCAATATGATCAAGTGTATTAAAAAATATAAAAGTTTAGACAGTGATGTAATATTGTTTGAATACATTGAAGAAGATGGAGAAAAACTTAATAAGAATTATAATATAGAATCTGTGGTTGTCCATACTTATGAAGAGATAGATAAGGAGCAATTTGTGAAATGCAATTTTTTGGCAAAAGATATAGTAGAGAATTGTAATTTTAATATGCGTTCTGTTTGGGCGAAAGCATATCGTCGAGAATTTTTGATTCAAAATGAAATAGAATTTGATGCGGGAATTAAAATTGGTGCAGATATGTTATATACATTGAAGGTATACCAAAAAAGTAAAAAAATGGCATGTGTGGAATATCCGATTTATCATTACTTCTTTCAAAACATGGATTCTATTACAAATCGTTACAAACCAGATTTAGAAGAAATTATTGCATCTTATGTATCGACTATTTCGAATTGGTTAGAGAAGAATCCCCAATATGTAGATTATCACGCAAATTATCGATTAAACGATATTGTATTATATATGAAATACGGTCTTTTCCATCCGGAAAATATGGATTGTGATAAAGTAACGAAATGCAGGATGGAGAAAATATTAAATGAAAATGGATATAAAAGATATTATAAGTTAGCTCAAAAAAGTGGATTATTAAAATATTATCCATTGTCCAAGAGAATTACTTTTTTCTGTGCATTGCATAGATTTTATTTTGGATTAAAGTGTATTGCAAGAATAAAATATAGAAAAGAAATTAAGTAAGAGGTATAAAATGGCATTAGGAAAGTTGGAATATATTAAAAATAGTTTTAATCAGAATTTTAATGTGTGTCGTCCTGCGTTAGGGTGGAAATATGCTTTTAATTCAATGCTTTTGGATGTAGTTCCTCATAAAATTCGCAATAGAAGTCATTTTTGTAATAGAATCAATAGTAATTGTCAAAAAAAAGTAATGCTATATTTAAAAGATAACTTTTTAGATGTTGTCAATCAGTATAATTGGAAAAAAAAAGAACATAAAATTGGAGAAGATTGTAATATTTGGATTTTTTGGTGGCAAGGAATTGAGAGTGCTCCTGACATTGTGCGGACATGCGTAGAAAGTATAAAATTAAATGCAAGCAAGCATAAAGTCATTGTGTTAGATAAAAATAATTATTTGGATTACGTTCAATTGCCTGATTATATTTTAGAAAAATTCCATAATGGGAAAATTACAATTACGCATTTCTCTGATTTGCTTCGTGTGGAGTTATTGTATACTTATGGTGGGATTTGGATGGATGCAACTTTGTACATGACAAGACCGTTAGATGATTATATAGCAAATAAGTTTTTTTATACAATCAATTTTAATGGAGATGGAGATGGTGTTGTAAAATTGGATCGATGGACATCTTTTTTTCTTGCTTCTGGTAAAAATGGAAATTTGATTGGAATGTTGAGAAAATTATTTTTTGAATATTGGGAAAGAGAAGATAGTTTAATTGTATATTTGTTGATTGATTATTTTATAACATTAATGTATGAAAATAATATAGAAGTTCAAGATATAATTGACGCAGTAGAAATTGGAAATGTTGATATATTTAATTTGATGCCTAAATTAAATCAAAAAATTTCAAAAACAAAAAAATTTGATAAAGATACATATATTTTTAAGTTGACATATAAGTGTGATTTTTTAGAAATGGTTGATGGAGAAAAAACTGTTTATGGTAGTTTAATAGGAGAGAAGGGACGGTTTGTGATATAGTATGGCAAATATAAAAAAAAATTTTCTGTTTCAAACAGTATATCAAATGATGTCTATGATTCTTCCGCTGGTTACTTCTCCGATTCTTGCAAGAACTTTGGGGGCAGAAGGATTAGGAATATACTCTTATGTTTTTACTATCGTTGGGTATTTTGTTCTTGCTGCAAATCTCGGGATGTACAAGTATGGAATTCGTAGTATTGCAGCAGTTAGAGATAATAAAGAAGAATTGAGTAAGACATTTTGGGAAATATGGAAATTGCATACTGTTGTGACGTTTTTTGTTGGAATAATTTATATTTTATGTTTGCTAAATTTTTTTGAATATAAAACTTACTTTGCTGTTATGTTAATGACGTATGTTGGAAGTGTCATTAATATTAATTGGCTTTTTTTTGGATTAGAAGAATTTAAAAAAGTTACAATCAGAGATATGATTATAAAATTAATAACGTTTGTTATGATTGTTTTTTTTATCCGTTCGAAAGAGAGTTTGTTTCTTTACTTTGTAATCAATGCAGTAGGCACATTGATTTCTAATTTGATTTATTGGTTTATGTATAAAAAATATGTATATAGAAAATCAATTCATTTTTCGGATTCTATTAAACATTTAAAAGGTATGCTTCTTTTATTTATTCCTGTTCTGTTAGAAAGTTTATATTATGGTATTGATAAAATAATGTTAGGAATAATGAAAACAAAATCAGAGGTAGGATATTATGAGAACGCCGATAAGGCGTTGATTGCAAGAACAATGATATATTCTATAACAACAGTGTTAATGCCAAGAATGGCAAATCTATTGGCAAAGAAAGATTATAATGAGTTTAATCGTATTATGAAACAGGCAACTGCAATTACTATTATATTAGCTTCCGCGTTTGCTTTTGGTACTGCATCGGTTGCAAGAGAATTTGCGATTGTTTTTTGGGGTAAAGATTTTGTGAAAAGTGTTAATTTGATTATTATTATGGCAATGGCGATGCCTGCAGTAGTATTAGCACGAGAAGTGCGTGAACAATATTTGATTCCGGCTGGAAAAGATAAGGAGTACATTTTCTCAGCAACTGCCGGAACAATTGCAAATATAGTTGTAAATACTATATTGATACCTGAATTTGGAGCTATGGGAGCTGCAATAGCGACACTATTATCAGAATATATAGTATTGATAGTTCAATTGATTGCTGTGAGAAAAGAACTTAATATGTTAAGTTATATTCATGGAAATGAAATATATTTTTTGTTTGGAATGATTATGTTTATTGTTGTAAGATATGTTGGTGATATATTGGGTATTCATATATATTCCTTGATAATTGAAGTTATAGTTGGAATGATTATTTATGTGATGTTGTGTAGTGTATATTGGATTTTGTCAAAACAATATGATTATTTCGATTTAATAAAATCTGTAATAAGGAGGCAATGGTAATGTTAGTTTCAATTATTGTTCCTGTATACAACGTGGAAAAATATTTAGAAAAATGTCTAGATAGTTTAGAAAATCAAACATATGCTAGATTAGAAATAATATTAGTAGATGATGGTTCTACTGATATTTCAGGAGATATTTGTGATTCCTATGCACAGAAATATGAAAATATTAAAGTTTACCATAAACAAAATGGAGGTGTGTCAAGTGCTAGAAATCTAGGGTTGGATATGATGTCTGATGATGGATATGTTATGTTTGTAGATCCGGATGATTATGTAGAGTGTGACTTTGTGGATGCTATGATAAAAGAAATCATTGATGTTAACAATGGTCTTATTGTATGTAAGTGGATAAATATTAATGAATTTGGTGAAGTAAAAAGCAATCTTACAAAAAGTGAAAAAAAAACATATACAGACCAAGAAAAGTTTTTATCTGTTTTAAATGAAAATGATGTATGTGGTTTTGTGTGGAATAAGATCTTTTCGAAAAAGATTATAAAAGAGCAACAACTTAGATTTGATGAATCTGTTAAATTGGCGGAAGATTTATGGTTTTGTATTCAATATCTTTCATTTGTTGATTGTGTTGTAGCACTTGAAAAAAGTTTATATTACTATGTGCATCATTCTAATTCGGTGTGTTGGAACACACAATTTAATGCATCACTATTTGACTCACAACTATATGCATTGAAATTAATTGTGGATTATATTTCAGTAGATTATTCAAAAGCGAAAGAATTAGCAAGAGAAAATTTGTTAAGTCAGTCGGTGTATTATTGGGTAAGAATGTATAAAAGTAAAATTTTTCAAAAACCAACAGAGCAAAAAAGAATGGAATTAAAAACATTGAAAAAAAATACGAAAATTGCTTCGTTCAAATATAAAGTATATTATTATTTTGTAATGTATATGCCCCAAATATTGTATTTTGGTATTTCACTCGGAATAAATATTAGAAATAAGATAGGAAAGTAGATAGGGTTATAAGAGATGACGATAAAGGAAAATTTAGCATATTTGAAATATTTCGGATTTGATCTTACATTTTGGAAAACATTAAATAAAATATTTTCAAGAAAAAAAACAAAGATTTCTTGGAAAATAAGAGAAATAAATAATTATCATATTGAGAAATACTTAAAAAAAGTATGTTGCAAAACTATTAATGAATTTTTGGAAAATAATACAGTACAATTAGAAGAGTTAGAAATTGTAAAAGAAAATTTGAAAAGAGATAGTCAATTAAAAAATAATGTAATTTGGACGATGTGGTGGCAAGGCGAAGAAAATGCGCCAGAACTAGTAAGGGCATGTATTAATAGTGTGAGAAAAAATTCAAATGGTCACCCAGTTATTGTGTTAGATAAAGATAATTTTTTTAACTATATTACGCTTCCTGATGAAATAATGGATCGGTATATATATTGGAGAGTAGATCAATCGGCTATGAAGAATTGTTCTCTTGATAATACAAGGTTATCTGATATCATTCGCTGCGGTCTGTTAAGCTATTATGGTGGGGTATGGTGCGATGCAACCATGTTTTTTTCAGATGTAATTCCAGAACGTATTTTTTTAGAAGAATGGTCTACGTTAGGTCAAGATAATGATTGGTATATTGGAGGAGGACGTTGGTCTTCTTTTTTCATGGGGTGTCGAATGAATAATCCGTTAATGAAATATGTTTATAAAATGCATGTTGAATATTTTTCTAAAAAAAGATATTGGGTTCATTATTTATTAATTGATTATTTTATTGATATGGTATACAGATCCAATGTTTGCATTATAAAAATGATTGATGAGGTAAAAACGGAAAATAAGAAATGTTTAACGATTAATAGAAATCATGATGAGATTGCAGAAGGTGAAGTGATTGAATCATTTCTAAAGCAGCAACGGTTTCATAAACTAAGTTGGAGATGGTGGGGAAATACAAAAGATGCTCAAATACAAAATTTAACAAAAACAGGAGAACAGACCTGGTTTGGTTATTTGTATGAAAATTACATAAAAGAGTAATTTTTATATTAATGTATGGGAGGAATATTGAATTATGCAACAGAAGATAGAGAAGAAAGCATTGTTAATGACTTGGTATAACACAAATAACTATGGAACCTTATTACAAGCGTATGCAACAAAAGAAATATTGAAAAAGAGATATAATATTGATTGTTATTTTGTTAATTATAATCCGATAGGTAAGCGAGATATAGTTTCTGTTATTAAAAAATTATTTTCAATTAAAAGCTGGAAAAGACAATTCCTGATCCATTATTCGAATTTTTGCTTTCGAAAAAAGGGTTACCAAGAGAAATTAAAACTTAGAAATGAATGGGTAAAATCATTTACAAAAGATTATAAAATGGCAAATGAAGGTGCAGTTATAAAATCGACTGATGAATTTAAAAAATTAGCAAACGACTTTGAAATTTTTATATCTGGAAGTGATCAAATTTGGAATCCGGAATATGTTAATGAACATTTTTTATTGGATTTTGTACCAGAGTCTAAATTTTGCTTTTCGTTTGCCAGCAGTTTAAGTGCATCCGAAATTCCCCGTGATAAAGAAAAAATATATTGTAAATATCTGAAAAAATACGATGGAATTACGATTCGTGAGAAAGAATGTGCAAAACAATTAGAAAGAATTACTGGAAAAGAAGTAGGGGTTATTTTAGATCCAACGTTGTTATTTGGGGTAAAGGAATGGATGAAAGTGAAAAAAGAAATTTCTTGCAACGGATATGTTTTGAATTACTTTTTGGGAAAATCTATATTGGGTCGAGAAAAATCAATCATAATAGCAAAAAAGAGGAGTGTTGAGTTATATCATTTTCCACAACTTTCATCGGAATATACAAAAGTTGATGATATTTTACCAACAAATACTGAATTATGGGACGTAAGTCCGTTTGAATGGATTTCGTGGATTGAAAATGCAGGAATTATTATTACTGATTCTTTTCATATGACAGTATTTTCAATTATGTTGCATAAAGAATTTTATGTAATTGTGAAAGATGAAAAAAATTTGCAACAAAATAATCGAATTATAAATTTATTGAAATTAGTTGGCTTAGAATCAAGATTTGTAAGAGCGGAGCAGTTAGTAGAAATAACAGAAAAGCAAAGGAAATCAGTAAATTGGAGTAAGATTGATCAAATCTTAGAGAACGAACGCAAAAAATCATTGTTGTTCGTTGATACTATTGTTTCAAAAAAATTAAAAAAGAGAGAAAATGACGATGAAAAAAGTATGTAACTATAGCAGTTGTACAGGTTGTGGAGTTTGTGAAAGTGTGTGCCCTAAGAATTGTATCGAGATGAGATATAACAATTTAGGTGCATTTGAACCACAGATTGATCAATCGAAATGCATAGAATGTGGAATGTGTCAGAAAAAATGTCCAAACAATAATTTGAAAAAAGAAAATTTCAAACTTGCACAAATAGCATATTATGCAAAGGTGAACGACAAAAAAATTTATAATAATTCTTCGAGTGGAGGGATTGCAACACAGATTGCCTTATATTTTATAAAAAGAGGTGGAGTGGTGTACGCAGCTGTAATGAATACTGAAAAAGTAGAGGTGAGTCATCTTCGAATTACTTCAGAAGAGAAGTTGTATCAGTCACAAGGATCAAAATATGTTCAAAGTAAAATTGGCTGTGATACATATAAAAAAATTGAAGCAGATGTAAAAGCAGATAAAGATATATTATTTATAGGAACGCCATGTCAAGTTGCAGGGGTACAAGCATATTTAGGACACGATGCCGATAGAATATTTTACGTTGATTTAGTTTGCCATGGTATTCCGGGTGAACAAGTATTTAAAGAATATATATATCATGAATTAAAAACAAAAAAGCTAGAAAAAATTTCTTTTCGCACAAAAAAATTTTTTTGTATTACTTATAGTAAGTTTGCAAATAGTCAAGAAAAAAATATTCCTTTAACACCAGCAACTAGTTTGTATTATCACGGATTTATGTCTGGATCGATTTATAGGAAGTCTTGTTATAACTGTAAGTATGCGAAAAGAGAGAGACTTGCGGATGTTACGTTAGGGGATACAGATTATTGTGAAGATGGGCAAATTTATAGCAGTGTTATATTGTATAGTGACAAAGCTAATGTTATTTTTAAGCAGATAAAAGGGATAAAAAAGGTAGAGACGGAATTAGAATGCATGTTAAATTCCCATGCACAATTGAATGCGCCGATGCCGATAACTAAAGAACAACAAAAATTTGAAAAATATTGTGCTAAAGGAACTACATGGAGCGCATTAAAACGGATGAATCGAAAGAAAACAATATTGACATTTTTAAGAAAAAAAATGTATGGTTTTCAAAGTTTATATCGATTGTCCATGAAAGTACCTGGAATTAGAAAAATACTGAGAATGAATTGAATATTCCGGCTATCATGTCACCAGACAGCGGGGACATGGACACTAGATTATTCAAGGAGAGGTGAGGAAGAAAACAAAAGAATTCTTGGCATCATTGAATGAACAGGAAAGGCAGAAGCTTTTAGAACAGATAGAAGATTTTATGGCAGTATTTAAGCTACAGAATACGTAATGGCGAAAGAACAATCTAATCGTCGGAATATTTGACAAAGACGAATAATACGGAAGGATTCAAGAATATGAAAACAACATTGATTATTATGGCGGCCGGTAT
>HF987884.1:0-823 GCA_000431135.1 Clostridium sp. CAG:590 | reverse complement strand
GTTCACGTTTTGGAACAGGAATTAAGCAGCTTGCTAAGATGTCGGAAGGTGGAGAGATCATTATGGATTATTCCATCTATGATGCAAAAGAAGCTGGTTTTGATAAAGTTGTATTTGTGATCCGCAAGGATATTGAAGAAGAGTTTAAGGAAGTGATTGGTAACCGGATCGCTAAGGAGATTGAAGTAGAATATGTATATCAGTCTTTAGATCAGTTGCCGGATGGGTTTGAAGTACCGGAAGGAAGAACGAAGCCTTGGGGTACCGGTCAGGCAGTGCTTTGCTGCAAGGATGTCGTACATGAGCCATTTGTGATCATTAATGCAGATGATTATTATGGTAAGGAAGCATTTCACAAGCTGCATGATTTCTTATTAGAAGATCATTCCGGTTCAGGTGTGTTACAGATGGGTATGGCGGGATTCATTCTTAAGAATACGGTAAGTGAGAACGGAACGGTTACGAGAGGCGTCTGTATTGTGGATGAGCAGAAGATGCTTAAGGAAGTTGTTGAGACAACCGGGATTGCGGTGAACCCGGATAATACGGTACAGTGTGATAACGACGAAGTCAGCAGGTGGACCACACCGGATTCCCATGTATCAATGAATATGTGGGCGGCGGGACCGGAGCTATTCCGGGTATTAGAAGGTGGATTTGTGGAGTTCTTAGAAGATGACAGTAAGGATCCGCTCAAGAAGGAATATCTGATCCCGATTCGTGTAGGTGATCTGCTGCATAAGAATCAGGTAGAAGTTGAGGTACGGGAGACGAATGATAAGTGGATCGGAATTACCTATCAGGAAGATACGGCATTGGCACA
>HF987883.1 GCA_000431135.1 Clostridium sp. CAG:590 | reverse complement strand
CTTGACTTTTCATAGCTGGTCTCCGATGTTTGTTCTTCTTCAGTCAACTGTTCTGATGTCGTTAGCGTTTCTTCGGATTCTTCTATAATTCCATTTGCACGAACAACAAACTGCCCTGCTACAATAGCTATAAGTGCCATACCCACTACTAATAATCGAACATTCCTTTTTTTCATTTTACCTCTCCCGCAATCCTCTATCTAAAGCATCTGTCAAAGGCTCCAAAAAGAATTCAATGATATGCCGCTGATCTGTTTTAATTTCAACCGTACATTGCATTCCTTGTGAAATTTCCCATTGTCTATCCTTATCTTCTGTCAAAGCAATCTTAGCTTTATATACCTTCTGCATCTGTTCATTCTCTGTTGCATCCGGACTAACATAAACAACCGTACCGTGTAATTTTCCGTATTTTTGATAATCGTAAGTATCCACCTTAATATCTGTATCCTGTCCTACTTCTACATAGCCAATATCACTGTTTAAAATCTCTGCCTCAACAATTTCCACATCTGAATCGGGAATAATTTCTGCTACCAGTTGTGTTGCCGCAACTACCGCACCCTCTTTCTCAATTTCTAACGATTTCACAATTCCATCAAAAGGTGCAATGATATCCTTATTCTCATATTGATTATATTGTTCTGCAATCTGAACATCATATTGTTTCAATTCTTCCAGATATTGCTGTTTCATCTCGTAAAGTTTCTCAGTTCGTTGATTTCTTGCCGATTCTAAATTTTTAATTGCTGTTTCATAATTTTGTTTGTTCTCCTCCACCGTTCCTTTCTGATTTTGATAATCTCCTTTACTTTCCTCAATCTGATAAGAAATACTATTATCATTCTGTTTTTGAGACAACTTTTCATTTTCTATATTTATTTTTTTAACATCTATTTGTTTTTTGAGACTATCCGCTTCTTTTACTTTTTGTTTCCATTCAACCTCTGCTGTCGCACCAGCCTCATAAAGCTTTTTATATTTTTCAGCCTCCGAAACTGCATATTGATAATTATCCTGCAACATTTCTAATTCTATTTGAGAAGTGCTTTTAAGATCATTTACTGCTTTCTGTAGTTTCCCCTGTTCTTTCAAATAATCTGTTTTTTGTTCTCCATTATTCAGATTTTTGCCCGCAAGATCATATTGCTTTTTGGCAGTTTGTACCGCTAATTCACACTCTTCTATTGATAATCTGGCTGATTCATCCATAGAAATTATCGACTCAATAACTTCCGTTTGTTCTGTGTTATAATAATCTTTTCGATATACAGTTATATCCTCACCCGCCAAAAGATTACTCAATAAATCAATGCGAAGTTCCAGAAGCCCAATTTCACCCTTACTGTAATCAATATTTTTCTGTTCAATCTCCTTTTCCATGCAATACAATACATCGCCGCACTGAACAATATCCCCTTCTTTCACTTTTACTGCTGTCACAATACCTGTACCAGCCGCTCGAATTTCCTGTGCCCCCTCTTCTACAGTTATCTGCCCTCTGGCAGTTGCCACTTCATCCATTTTACCAATGCATGCCCATAATATAAACGCTAAAAGTAATACAAATACAAGCCAAATAATAATATTTCCAAGTGGTGCCGTAGGACGTTCTACAATTTCTAGCGTCTCTGGAAGAAATTCTCTTCTTAATTTATTAAATTTATTTTGATTTGTTCTTTTCATCCATTCATCCTACCTGTTCATCTGTTGCTGTAGCAATAAGTGATAATAAATTCCCTTTTTATCAATAAGATTTTGTATTGTTCCATATTCTGCAATACTTCCCTTTTCTACTACCATGATTGCATCTGCATCTTTCAATGTAGACAAACGGTGGGCAATAATAATGACTGTACGGTTTTTACATATCTGCTTTAAATTATTCTGAATTATACTTTCAGACTCATAGTCCAGTGCAGATGTTGCCTCATCAAAAATAAGAATTCTCGGATTTGTAAGTAATGCCCGTGCAATTGCAATTCTCTGCTTCTGTCCACCAGACAAACCTGTTCCATGTTCTCCTACCATCGTATCGTATCCCTCTGAAAGTTCTACGATAAAATCATGAGCACCCGCAATTCGTGCTGCATATACAATTTCTTCCATAGACGCTGCCGGATTCTGTAACGCAATATTATCCCGAATACTTGCATTAAACAAAAAACTTTCCTGTAACACAACTCCTATCTGTCTCCGCAGCCACACCGGATCTGCCATAGCAAGATCTATTCCATCAATTATAATTTTCCCCGTTTCTGGTACATACAAACGCTGAATAAGCTTAGAAATCGTACTTTTTCCCGAACCACTTCTGCCAACTACACCTATTACCCTATTTGCCGGAATTCGAAAGCTCATATTTTTAATTACTTGTGAACCGTCCGGGCGATATCGAAAACTTACTTTATCAAATATAATATTTCCTATAATATCAGGAAGTCTGGTTTGCGATTTCTGCAATGCCGGTTCCGGCTTTGCATGAAAAATATCTCCCAATCTCTTGATCGATAAAGAAGTTTGCTGAAAATCCTGCCACATCTGTACCAGACGCATAACCGGCTGACTTACTCGTCCTGACAACATACGAAATGCTACCATCTGTCCTACTGTCATCTCTCCTGCAATAACCAGTTTTGCACCAAAATATAATATTGCTATATCAAAACACTTCTGAACAAACTGAGCCAATGCACCAGCCGTATTTCCGAGCATAGTTGTACGAAAATTAGCCGTAGTATAATCTGCTAATAGTCCTTCCCATTTTTGTTCAATACCTGGCTCCACTGCAAATGATTTAATTGTCTGCACACCATTTACAGTTTCTACCAAATACGACTGTTGATCTGCTCCAGCCTTAAATTTATCATCCAGCCTTGCTTTAAGAATAGGTGTAATAATTGCAGTAATTGCCGCTAATATTGGAAGCGATAACAACGTGATATTTGTAAGACGTACACTATAAAAATACATAATAATGATATATACAATAATAAATAATGCATCCAACAATGTATTTAATGGTACACCTGTAAGAAACCGCCTAATATTTTCCAATTCTCTAACCCTTGCAATCGTATCCCCCACACGCCTTGTCTCAAAATAACGCAATGGTAGACTAAATAAATGTTTAAACAATCGACAACTTAAAATTACATCAATTTTACTTGTTGTATGTGCAAAAACATAATTTCTTGCAATTGATAATGCAGTTTCAAAAACAGTAATCAATATCAATCCTACAGCCAATACATCCAATGTAGTAAGACTATTATGTGTTAATACCTTATCAATTACGGATTGTGTGATCATCGGTGAAAATATACCCAATATCTGTGTTACAAACGCAGCAAGTAACACCTCTAATAACGGAGTCTTATATTTCAATATGGTAGGAATAAACCATTTAATTCCAAACTCTAATTCCCTATCCTGAAATTTTCTCGGAATACATAAAATACATTCACCACTATACACACCTTCAAAGGCATCTTCATCCAATACCCTTGGGCTATTCTCATTACATAATGCTATAAGATATTTCTTTTCATTTACCCTTAATAAAATAGAAAACGTCCCATCTTGTAATTGTATTATTGCAGGCAATGTCACTTTTCTTATCTGCTCACAATTTAGGTTCACACATTTTGCTTTCAACTTTAAGCCCTTTGCAATGCGTAACAGATCTGATTCTCCCGCAATGTGTCCCTGTAGATTATAATTATGCCTTATATTTCCCATATCAGCCGGTATTCCATAATAGGCTGCAATCGTAAGCAGACAATTCAATCCTGTATCTTGTTTGTCCATCTCTTCTTGTCTCATTTATCCCTCTATTATATTCTCCCCATACATATTTTCTTAAATGGCTTCTTTTACCCACCATTGATTTATTAAATCTTGTGCCTGCTCATTCTTTTGTTCAACTGCATCTTCCCACATCATACCTGTACTATCTTCAAAAGATGCCATTGCCTGTATCATTATATTTATCTTAGAGTAATCTAATGTTCGACCATCTGATGTATGGAACGATTCAACTTTATACCAATCATCATTGAAGAAATCTTTTACCTTAATGCGGTCTTTACTCTTTCTATTTGTCAGATACAGATCTCCTGCCTGTCTGGTTACAAATATATCTTCTGCAAGGATTCCTTCTCCGAAGACGATCCTGTCCGTTCCT
>HF987882.1 GCA_000431135.1 Clostridium sp. CAG:590 | reverse complement strand
ATCGTCTACATTGCGGGTGGCAAGAAGGGACAGCCAGGCGGTCACTTTTTCCAAAATGCAGATACTTACCCCCATTGACCTTTTCCCATAAACAATGTATACTGAATACCGTTTGACGAAGTTTACACATTTCACAGAAAGGAATAGAGAACAGTGGAACAGGCAGTTACGCAGCAGACAAGATCTGCAAAATGGGAAGCAATCTGGCAGTTTATCAAATTTGGTATGATCGGTGCAATGAACACCTTGATCAACTATGGTGTATATTCATTTTGCTATTATGTATTGAAGACGAATGTGCATATTGGTAATTTCTTTGGATTTACGATCAGTGTATTCAGTGCATTTTTATTACAGAGCAGATTTGTATTCAAAGAATCAAAAGATGCAGCACCGCGTGTATGGTGGCAGGTGTTGATCAAGACGTATATATCATATTCATTTTCCGGTTTGTTCTTAACGGAAGTGTTACTGATCTTCTGGCTGCATATAGTGAATCTGGGACAATACCTAGGAGGGATTGCGGCATGGATGGCAGGATTTGGCATTCATATGTCCGGGACGGATCTGGCAGTATCGGTTGCACCTTTTTTGAATATGGTGATTACGGTTCCGATCAATTTCCTTGTGAACAAATTCTGGGCGTATCGTCAGAAATAACACACTATTTTTGTATAATACACAGATCCATACGGATCTTGATTTTCGCAATTTCTTCTTCACTCCGGCATGTATACAGAGTATATCCGTTTTGGTTATCAAAGAGAACGGCAACTTTTTTGGTATACGTACCGGAAGTGAATTCTTCAATGATCAGGCTGGCATGCTGTTCTCTTAAGAACGCCGCCGTCTGCATCAGACCAATGCCACTGCCGGAATCATCGGCATGCGTGGTGATCGGTTTTTTCCCGAACATAGACAGAACTTCAGGAGAGAAGGCAATGCCGCTGTCAAATATCTGAATGGCAGGAGTGTCGGCAATGCAGCCTATATGCACAAGAATATGGTGCCCATTGGCATAATGTGTTGCAATGACAGCATTTTCGATGAGATCTGCTAACAGAGTGCATATAGCGTCTTCTGTGCAGACCGGATCAATATATTGTGACAGGGATGTATCACAAACAACCTGTAGCTGGATATCCTTTGCCGCGGCACTTTCCCTGAAATAGGACAATATATGATTAGCCCGTGAATTGCCACAATCCGGAAGTGGGTCACTATGCTGATCCTGGCTGGCTAACAACCCTTTTCGTTCTGCGGCAAGATCACGCAGATCTTTTAACAGATCCTGTCCGGATGCTTGTTTGGTATCTATGGTGGAAGTGTCGGAAAGATATTGCTCCACTGCGTATTCCATGGCAGGGATCAGTTTGTTGTCTTTGTGAATGATGGCGGACAGGCGCCGGTTATCAGCCTCTAATTGTGTAATATATTGTTGCAGCTGCGCATTATCTTTGTTCAGCAGATCTATATTTTTCTCGTTCAAATGATCGATATAGGTCTTCGTCAGATTATTGCGCCAGTATATATAGATTATGATGATGATTGCAGGCAAAGCAATATAACTGGCTTTCAAAAATACATCGTTCGGTGATGTATTGAGAAACATACTTGCCAGGATAACGATCAGACTTACGATCATGCAAGGCATAGAATATATACGGTTCTTTAAGAATGGCATTCCCTTTCGGGTTCTTCTGAATGAAAAAGGAATAAGACTTAACAATAACTGTCCGATCAAAGCCATTAACTGTAATGTAACCATAGAAAAAGTGAAGTGAAAAGCAACCTGTAACAGGCTGACGCAGAAAGTCGCAACCATGAAAAACAGATAACTGATGGCAAAGGACAGCATAGTGCAATTTAATACAACATCATAGGTCAGTTTGGTTAGATAACATAAGATGGCAGCAATTGCCGGAAGTGTGACGAGGATGAAATGCGGATGATTCCGATCAAGATAAGGAATCCATGACATTAGAAAAATGACAAGTATTCCATATCTCACGCAATCCTTTTTGGAAAAAGGCAGATGTAGTAATCGTATGAAAAAAAAGAGAGAGCCGATCAGAAGACCGAGATCTTTGATATATATTTGCATAATACCTCCTAAGGATTAGTCCATTTCATTCGTGATCTGATTTGCGTAATAATAGATGAATTCTGTCAGGGTCGGAACACCGCGATTCGGATTGATCTTGGCAGTGTAATATGTTAACAGGTCATCAATGTCGTTGGTGCGCCAGGCAGATTTGATGGCATTTTGCATGGCACGCTCAATACTGGATGCAGTTTTATTATGAGTTTGTCCGATGGTTGCACATAAGTTATTATTGTGTCCATCAAGAACTAACAGAATAGCCTCTGACAGATAGGTATATCCGAGCATTTTCGCATTGATGCCGATTTGATCCAGTTTGTGACAGATGATCTTTTTGTAGTTAGGTCTGGTGGTGGTGGTATTCGGAGTGAAAGATGCAGTATCGGATGCACCGCATTGTGTCAGAATCGGTTCTTTCATCATGTTAAGAAAATCAAGAGCAGATTGTTCCGAGTAATCTTCCTGATGCTTGGACATGATAAAATCAGCACCTAGATTTCTCACACTGCCAAGAGTGATGGAACTTGAATTGTTGGTTGTAACTAATATATATGGCTTAAACGGAAGGGAAAGTTTATTCATCTGCTGCAAGAACATAAGACCGTTTCCTTTTCCTTCATTTAGCTCCAGATCTAAGATGATTGCTTCGGGAATATTCTTTTTTAATGTATCAAGAGCCTGATAGGAATCATTAGTGATGGTCGTAATTGCTAAATCATCATATTGCTCAATGAGGTCTTGAAAATGTTTGCATGCAGCAATATCATCTTCCAGAATCATAATATTCAAACTGTAATTCACGTTTTTCTCCTCCTAACAGGAATATTATACAACAAAAACAAACGAAAACCAACAGAAAGATGTAAAATTACCAACGAAAAGTAATGGAGAATTGGCAGAAAGGGAAGGTATAATAAAGCCACTATAAGAGAGGAGATAAAGGTTTGTGGGTCAGACCTTTATTAATTGGGCGGCTTATAGGTCTCGATTTTCATGAAGGGCTCGTTCTTAAGGCACAAGAACGAGCTCTTTTAATGTCTTTAAATGGTTGAAAAACAGAACAAAGTTATGTATAATGCTAATGTGCGTGACAATGGAGATATAATATTGTTTGCATGAGATTAAGAGAAGGAAGAAAAACATATGCTAAGATACATTATTTTTGGATTATTGGTTATATTTTTAATATATATGATCATCTGGACAGTGAAACTCCATTTCTTCGGCAAACGGCAGAAGAAGGTTAAGAGAATTCAGGAGCTTCGTGCGAAGGGCAATGAGATTAAGAAACGTACCATTGACTGTACTAAGGATTACTGGTATAACTTGCGGGAAGTGGAAGACTGCAAAGAGGGAGAAGACTTCGAAAAGTATTATCATTATTTTATCGGTGTAGATCAGGGTGTGCATGAATTATTGTTAGAGATGTATGACTGTGGTATTGTTCGTACGGATGAGTTGGAAGAGATTGCATATGGCAAGAACCATTTCCGTAATGTCGATCTTTCGTTTTTAGAGGAATTAGAACGTGAGATGCAGGCTGACGAACAGGAAGAGGAATCCACAGAGGAGCCCGCAGAGGAGCCGATCATTCAGGTGGAAGGTGTCTCAGATAATTTCTTTGCAATGCCGAAGAATGATGTAGTAAGCGCAGCGAAGAATCTTAGGAAGAATGATCCGGGAATCGTGGATATTACCGGAACATTATCGGATGGTGTGGAGAATGTGATCGCTGCAGTGGAAGCGGAGAAGGAAGCAGAGCGGGAGGCAGAGGAGCCGATTCTTCCAAAAACTGAGAAGTCTGTCGAGGAAGCACAGAGAGCAAGAGCGATGACTGCCAATGCGGATGTGCGCAATAAGATATATGAGAAATGGGTTGGCTATGTATTTGAATTATACGAAAAGGTCAGCATCAATGCCAATGAGGATACAAAACATAAGATACGCAAAGCTTTGATGGATTATGGATATAATGATGTGGATGTCTTGTTGGAAGATCCGCAATAGAACAGATGATAATAACAGAGCAGGATAAGGGGAGTGTTGATAAGACATTCCCTTTTATTCTGCAAAGATTATGTAATAAAAAGAAAGAAGAATTTATATTATGAGATTTTTTGTTCCAACAATAGAGGATATCGATGAGATTAGACGTGTGATGGCAGGGAATACCAAGAAATGTTGTGAAATGTCACCGGGCAATGCAGTGCTATGGGCAAGGCATTATCAAACAGAGATTGCATTTTGGGAAGACAATCTGATATTCCGGTCACTCGGTACCAATGGAGTATATTCGTATTCCTGTGACATACAGGATGCAAAGGATGGAAAACGGTTATTTGATAAGGTATGTGATCTGGCAAAAGAAGCCGGACAGCCACTTGCCATGCATTGTATGATGCAGGAGGAATTTGAGCAGATCGAACAATGGTATCCGGGTATCTATCAAATGGAAGTCGACAGAGATTCGTCGGATTATATATATCTGCAGGAGAAGTTGAGTTCCTTGTCAGGAAAGAAATTACATGCAAAGAGAAATCATATTCATCGATTTGAAGAGGAATATCCGGATTGGACATATGAATCCATTACAGAAGAGAATGAGGAAGAATGTGCCAGAATGGCGATGGAATGGTGTATGCAAAATTGCATGACGGAGGAGGAACGGATTGAATATGATAAGATAGATGAATCCAGACTGGTTGTGTATGCGATAAGACATCGGGAACAGTTAGGATTTGTTGGAGGAGCAATCCGGGCAGCAGGAAAGATCATTGCCATTACATTAGGGGAACCATTGACGAAGGATACATTTGTCGTTCATTTTGAAAAGGCATATGCCGATATTCAGGGAGCGTATCCGATTATCAACCGGGAGTTTGTAAAACATGAGATGGCCGAATATCAATATGTGAACCGGGAAGAAGATATGGGAGAAGAAGGACTTCGGAAAGCAAAATTATCATATCGCCCGGAGATACTGTTAGAAAAGGGTATTATAAAGAGAAAAGGATGAGCACACCTGTTTCATTTGTACGAAATTATGCCTCTTCCTGCTCCTCAATATTACGGATGCCGGAACGATTGGTAAGATACAATACGATCAGATTGGCAACAGCTAAGATCAGGATCAATAACATTGCAGTAAATGCAATGCTGATATGCGTATTACAGAATAAGAAGAATCCGCCAACGCATACGATCAGTGTGAAGCCAATGGAGCATGCCATCGCAAAGAAAGTATTATAGTTCTCGCGCAGAGCACTCATTTCATCATCCCAGATCAGTTTTGGCTGAATGGAATCAATGTAAATTCCCATATAGGAGACGAAGGTAATACTCATCAGGCTTAACAGGACAAATACAATAATATGTGATATTGGCACCTGTATTAAGATGCATGCCGGTATGAAGTAAATGAGAACACCTGCCGCCGGAAAGACAATGCCGACAAAGGCTTTGACGTTCCATTGGGTAAAATAAGGAACCGGAATATACTTCATAAATGAAAAATGCTTGCCTTCTCTTGAGATCGCATTGGAACTTAAACTGTTGATTGCGGCAACAATTGTGGATATGCCGACAATGCCGAGTAAGAAGAATAACTGGATCCGAAGATTGCGTGTTGCATATTGTTCCCTTAAAAATGCAAGTGTCAGATCATAATGCATGATTTTATACATAGCATAGAGAAAGATCGGCCATAAAAAATTAATTGCAATGGAGTTTGTAAAAAATACCGGAGTCCGTACCAGTATCCGTACTTCTTTGAGGAAGTAGGAGAGGGCAGGGCTCTTTTGTTTACTCTGCTTCAGTAACTGGTCAAGACTTTTCTTGTGATGTTTTTCGCCGGCGGATGTAAGTCCGATCACGCCGCGGAAATAGAGCAGTTCAGAAAGCCCTAACAGAATACCGACCGCTACAACGTGGATGGCGATGTAAGCAAGTAATGCAAGTACATTCCCTTCACTGAACGTCTTCACAAATAACGGAACATTTGGAAAAAGGATATTCATGACACGGAAGAAAGTCTGATCTCCGCTTGCCAAAGTTTCCACATAAGTATCAATATCCATGTTCTGTAAGAATCCAATGGATGCAACCAGCACGATCACCATAATAAAGATAAGGGCAACCGAGAATTTCTGGATACGGTCTTTGTTGCGGATGAAGCGTGTAAATGCCATAAGCAGCATACTGATGATTGCACAGTAGATCAACGGAATGACCGGCAGTGTGATGATTCCGATAATAGAGAGAATCCATCCGGAAAGAGACATCTTTGCACCGATCCCATATCCGATGATACAGGATAGTACCAATATAAACTGCATGACGTTTTCACTGTAAAATGCTGCGGTAAATTTGGAAGCAACGATCTGGTATGCACGAAGCGGCCAAGGCAGCAGATATTCTATATCATTTGAAAAATAAAATTCATTAAAGATTACATTGATGCCAAAGATCACGGTGAACAGACAGATCACATGGAACATAAGCTGAATACCAAGGGAGGCGCAGCCAATCGGCAGTAAAGTTTCGGTCATTAATTTTACTAAGATGCCAACGCCAAATGCGACCGGCAGCAGTATACAAAAGACAGCAAAAAAAGACAGGATTATGAGCATGATCTTTCTGCGCTTGTCCTGCGGCTGGCTCATGCTGATCGAAGCGATAAATGTTTTGGTAAGTGTTAAATAACTATTCATGAGCAGTCATCTCCAAAAAGATCTTCTCAAGATCCATGTCAGGATATTGAGAGATAAGTTCTTCTAAAGTTCCATAAAACAAGGTGCGACCATGGTTGATAATGATTACCTTGTCACATAATTTCTCAGCAACTTCTAAGACATGGGTGGAGAATAAAACAGAATTTCCGGCATCTGCATGTTCTCTCATCATTGTCTTCAGGGTATAAGCGGATTTGGGATCTAAGCCGGTTAACGGCTCATCTAAGATCCAGACTTCCGGATCGTGTACCAGGGCAGCGGCTACCATAATCTTCTGGCGCATACCATGTGAATAATTCTGCATCGGTTCATCTAAGACATCGGCAAGATCAAAACGGGTTGCGAAAGACTTGATCCGTTCCTGACGGGCACTGGTCGGCACTTTGTAGATATCGGATATCAGATTCAGAAATTCAATTCCCTTCAGACGTAAGAACATATCCGGGCTGTCGGCAATATAGCCAATGACCTGTTTGGCTTTTAGCGGTTCCTTGAGCATATCAAAGCCATCGATCCGGATAGAACCGGAGTCCGGTTTCAGAATACCGGTCATCATCTTGAGTGTAGTAGTCTTGCCGGCACCATTTGGCCCGATAAAACCAACAATCTCGCCGTTATTGACCGTCAGATTCAACTGATCAACAGCACGGACGGAGTTGTTGTAAGTTTTGGTGACATTTTCAATTTGGATCATAGATAGAAATCCTTTCTTATGTAAACTATAGAGTATGTGTTGCACTGTTTGCGGCAACGGCATAGATTGTTACGGCTGCAGGATCCGATGCAACAGAATTCTCAGTCTCTCCGATGTCAGCGAGAATCTTACGGACATAGGTCTGCGTTTCTTTAAATGGAGGAATTCCACCGTATTTCTCAACATTGCCGGAACCGGCATTATATGCCGCTAAGGCAAGAGAAATGTTCCCATTATATTGGGAGAGCAGTCTTGAGAGGTATTTGGCACCACCCATGATATTGTCAGTTGCGTTGTATGGATCCTTTACGCCCAGGTTCCGGGCAGCCTCCGGCATAAGTTGCATAATGCCGATCGCACCGGCACCCGATACTACGGAAGCATTAAAATTCGATTCTGCTCTGGCAACAGCGATCAGTAGATCTTTACGGACGCCATACTGATTGGCGGCCTGTTCAAATATCGGATCAAGGTCGCCGGGTGCAGTGATGTTGGAACTGCTGTCGGAAAAGGAAGTGCCGGTAATTACCGCTTCTGTCGGTTTGCTCACAACAACTCCCTGCGGATTCATAAATGTAGTGTCGTCTGCGGCATCTGCATAAATGATCGTTTCATTCTGAAAGATCTGGTCAAAATCGGACGAGGATGCCGGAGTATTTGATTGTTTGTTGCGATATGTATATGGATCATTCTGATCAATAGAACGAATAGTTTGCATAGTATCTTATCCTCTTTCTGTATATGTTGCTTTTGGACTTTTTTGTGTTCCGGTGTATTTGAGATAATCTGAAATACACATATGGTTATTTTACTATAAAAAGGGACAAAAGGAAACAAAATTTGATAGAAAGTTTAAGGTTTTCTTTCCGTTTTTCCTATGTTAAAATGTATTCGTGTGTGCAGGCATGCAGACATATTTAAGATGTCTATATTTTATAGGATTTTGAATAAATGGAGAATGTACCTGTGGAGCAGGGTGTGGGAGGTTATCATGTATTTAGAACAAATGAATCCGTATAGTATCAGTAAACAGCACAAAAGGGATAAGCTGCATGTCGTAGAGCGGATCCGGCTGTTGTTTGACCGGGACAGCTTTACGGAATACTATCCGGAAGATGAGAAAAACAATGATTATGCGTATGATGGTGTGATTACCGGATATGGAACGATATATGGGCAGCGGGTATATTTTTATGGACAGGATTTTACGCATATGGGAGGTACCTTTGGGTATCGCCACAGTATGCAGATCATTGCGATCATAAAAGAGGCAATGAACCAGAAATGTCCGGCGATCGGAATCTATGATGGAGGCGGTGCAAGAATTCAGGAGGGCGCTGCATCCGTAGCAGGTTGTGGAGAGTTGTTCTACACGAATACATTAGCATCCGGAGTGATTCCGCAGATTGCGATCATAGCCGGAACATGTGCCGGTGGTGCGGTGTATTCACCGGGACTGACGGACTTTATTTTTACAATTGATAAGATCAGCAATATGTTTGTAACCGGAGCGAAAGTCATAAATGAGGTGCAGGGAACGGATTACCTGATCGAAGAATTAGGCAGTGCGTCCATTCATTCCGAAAAAAGCGGAGTGGCACATTTTCGGATGCATACGGAAAGAGAATGTTATGAAACCGTTCGTCGTCTGGTAGATATGATTCCTCCTTGTTATGGAGAAGAGAGAGGATTCCGGACAGATGCTTATCACGAAAAAGACATTACGGATATCGGTACGCTACTGCCGCCGGATCATCAGGAACCGTATGATGTCATTCCGGTAATTGAAGAAATATTAGATGATGATACATTTATCGAGATTCAGAAAGAATTTGCCGACAATATCGTGGTGGGACTTGGAAAATTAGGTGGAATTACAGTGGGAGTAGTGGCAAGCCAGACAATGCATAAGAATGGCTCCATTGATGTGGACAGTGCGGATAAAGCAGCCCGATTTGTACAATATTGTGACTGCTATAATATTCCAATCCTTACATTTGCCGATTCAACAGGATTTGTTATGGAAGCGGAACAGGAATATAAAGGCCTGATCCGTCATGGTGCAAAGATGATCAATGCGTATGCGAATGCAACGACGATCAAACTGACTGTGATCCTGCGGAAAGCATACGGAGGTCCATACATATTCCTTGGATGCAAACAGCTTGGGGCAGACCGTTCGTATGTCTGGCCGGATGCAGAGGTTGCTGTAATGAAGGCGGAAGGTGCTGTCGCCGTGATCAGCCATAGCCGGCTTGCATCATTAGAGGGCATTGAAAAACAGCAATATCTCAAAGAACAGCTTGAACAATATAAGCGGCAGTACATGAATAGTAACCTTGTGCTGCAACGGCATTTTGTGGACGGAGAACTGAAACCGGAACAGACCAGGCAAGTCCTGTATCAGGATCTGATCCGGTTACTTGGAGCACCTGCCAGATCCAATCCGGTAAAGAAACATACCAATATGCCGGTCTAACCCTTTTTAGGCATAAGATGAAGGGGCTGCCATGATGAGTGGCAGCCCCTTTTGTCGTGATGTCTAAGAATTAGCAGCCACAGCCACATCCGTTTCCGGAATTGTTGCCACAGCAGCTGCAAAGAAGAAGTAAGATGATGATCCAGCAGCAGCTATTTCCGCCACCAAATCCACATCCGTCGCCTCCGAAGAAACCGCCACCACAGTCATTTCCGCCGCAGAAGCTGCAAAGAAGAAGTAAAATGATGATCCAGCAGCAGCTATTTCCGCCGCCACATCCGCAGCCACCGCCGCATCCTGTTGCAGATAAGTCACCCATAAGGAATTCCTCCAATTATCTTTACACTGTTATAATATGCACATCTTATTCGTGTGTGACAAAAGGATTGCAGGAAAAAATGATCTTTGCTATGATAGCAATAAAGGATAAAATACATTCTACAGAAATAAGATAGAGCAAACAGGAGGACAAGAACTATGGAGTCAATGAAGGATTTTGAACAAGAACTGACGAACTCATTTCGTGTGATCAGGGAAGGTGAATTTATCCGGGGCATGATCGTGGATATCAATGATGATGAAGTGACATTAGATTTAGGATATTATGCACCGGGTGTGATTCCGATGTCTGAGTTGTCAGATGATCCGGATTTCTCGGCAATGAAGGATTTGAAGATCGGAGAGCAGATAGAAGCGGTTGTCTTAGAGGCAGATGATGGAAGAGGCAATGTCAAACTTTCCATGAAAGAAGCAAATGTGGCATCTGCATGGGAGAAATTACGTCAGATGAAAGAAGACGAGACAGTGGCAACGGTTAAGGTGAAAGAGACAGTCAATGCAGGTGTGATCGCGTATTTAGAAGGAATACGGGCATTTATTCCGGCATCACAGTTAGCGCTTACTTATGTGGAAGATACTGAAGAATATATTGGAAAGACTTTAGAAGTGAAAGTGATCACTGCAGATGAGAATGCAGGTAAACTGGTGCTTTCTGCGAAAGCAGTTCTAAAAGAAAAAGAAGCGGAACATGACCGGGAGAAGATGGCAATGATCGTTCCGGGTTCTATTTTTGAAGGAACGGTTGAATCCCTGATGCCGTATGGTGCGTTTGTTGCAATGGATAATGGATTGACCGGTCTGGTTCATATATCGAAGATCTGTATGAAACGGATCAAGAAACCATCCGAGGTGTTGTCTGTTGGACAGAAAGTAAAAGTAAAGGTATTAGAAGTCAAAGATGGTAAGATCAGTTTGAGTATCCGGGATGTGGAGACAAATACATCGGAGGTTGTGACAGACGTGATAGAAGATTTTGATTACAAATGTGAGGAAATCCCGAATAATCCGTTCGGTTCTTTATTGGCAGGGTTCACGATTGATGAATAGAAAAAGTGTATGGAACATTTTGCTTACAGTTGGAATAGTATGTTATATGATGAATATATTAACATGTTATGGCAGTGCGAATGGTTCTTTTTCGAAAAAGGCACCGGGGGGTATGATGGCAACCGCTGTCGGAAATCGTGTTGCGTTATCCTGGGAAGCTGTGACAGGAGCACAGGGATATGAGATATATGAAGGAATCGCGAGCGAAGGAAAGATTTCTTATACAAAGGCGGCGGATATCAGACAATGCAGCAAAGTGTTTGTGCGGAATGCAGCAGGAACCACTTATTATTACTATGTGCGTGCATATACGAAGAAAGCCGGTCAAAGCCGGTCCTATGGCAAGGCGGGCAAAGAGGTATCTACAACTCTTCCGGTAACGGGACAGTCGACGATCAGGAATTTTCTGCAGACAGCGATCGCTCCAATCGGAAGTACGATGTATGTATGGGGCGGAGGCTGGAACAAGGAAGATACCGGAGCAGGAAAAGAAGCAAAAAGAATAGGTTTAAGTGCTTCATGGAGAAGATTTGCAAAGAATAAAACGGCAAAGTATAACTATCGCGATTATCGTTATCGGATTCACGATGGGCTGGATTGCTCCGGATATGTAGGGTGGTGCGTATACAACATTCGTAACACAACGAACAACAAGTCAGGATATGTTTATTCTGCCTCAAAACAGGCAAAGAAGTTTGCGGAAAAAGGGTTTGGAACCTATACGGAGAGGAATAAAGTGAATAATTACAAAGCAGGTGATATTATGAGTTCAACCTGCAAATGTTGCGGGCATGTGTGGATCGTGATCGGAGCATGTGACGATGGCAGTGTTGTGCTTGTGCATTCTTCCCCTGCCGGTGTTCAGCTAAGCGGAACAACTACTCCGCAGGGCAAAAAAAAGAGCGAGGCATATAAGCTCGCTCAAAAATATATGAAGAAGTTCTATAAATCCTGGTATAACCGGTATCCGAATGTTTCCAAGGGTACGTCTTATCTGTCGCACTATGCACAAATGCGTTGGAAGACGACAGGCGAAGGGATTGTGTTATCGGATCCCGATGGATACCGGAATATGAGTGCAGAAGAAGTGTTGAAGGATTTATTTCATTGGTCTTCCAACTAATGAACCTTCTAAAGCACCGTAACCGGCACCCCGTGCACCCCAGGTAATATCATAATATACTTCTCCGGAAGAGGATACGCCATAGCAGTAATAGCCGGTGATCATTTCTACATGGTAGATATCCTGATATTTCTTCTTCATGTTTGTAGATTTGAATACAAGATCGCCTGGGCGATAGTACATCTGGGAGACTTTCTTATAACGGAAGCCTCCTTTTATCATGCGTTTTTTTGACTTACACCATTTGGCTTCTGACAGGGCAACACCCGGATAACCGGAGGAACCGAATCTTACGCTGGTATATCTTTTGTAGGCTTTCCAGACGAGTGCACTACAATCATAGTATCCTTTTTGGGTTCGTTTTGCCTGACTGTATTTCCAATGCCGCCCCATGTATCGTGCATAGGTTGCCACTTTCTTTAACTTGGATGTTGTAACGCTGACGGCACAGCCAACATAGCCGTTGCCAACTTTGCCAATAATGATACAACTTCCGTATTTTTTACCCTTTACAACACCTTTTGAATTGACAGTTGCGATCTTTGGATTACTAGATGTCCATTCGATAGGAGTACTTTCATTGTTTACCTTGAAAGAGGTTTTTTTCCCTTTAACCAGAAGGCAGGTCTGAGCCGATATGGTAAGCGGAATAATCCTGATCGGCACCTGAAATGTCTTATCACACAGTGTAATGGTAAGAACGGAGGTAAATGATTTGGTGATCTTTCCGGTTGGATATAGATTTATATGGAATTGGTTGTCGGTCAGTGTGATAGACATCTGTACTTTTGTATTCTGCGTGTAACTATAAGTATATAGATCGTTATCATAAGAACCGTAATAGGAATCACTGGATGAACTGTCTCCAAAGATGTAGGAACTGTTAATGCCAATCAGAAAGTCGCTGCTGTTATTGCTATAAACAGGTTTCTTTGATCCTTCATAATAGATCGGGCTTAAGTAGGTTGTATATGCATTCTGGGAAAGGGTAACATTTGTCATATCTACCTGACTTTTAACAGTCACATATGCTGAAAATACAGGATAGGACTGCGAATAGTCATTTGGAGTATATGCACAGATCTGGAATGTGGTGGTACCGATCTGAAGTGCCGTGAAAGAATGAGAAATCTCATTAAAAGACAGATAGCCATTACCCGTGTCATAGTCGTAGGACCATACCAGGGAATCTACGCTGTACCCATCTAAATTATCCGTAGAAATAGTGGAAATGTTCGGTGTAAATGTACCGGTGTCGCCTAAATAGACGGAAATAGAGAGTGAATCTCCGTTATTGACTGTAATGTCATGAGAGGCAGCCTGAACCGGCATATGTAGGAACATGCAGCCGATCAATGTGATAACGAAAGCTGTCAATGACATGAAACATTTGTGTTGTAAACTTTTCATATGTATATCTCCTTCAAAATTTATAATATTCATTATAACACTTGAAAACAGATTGTGTAAAGGCTGGATATCATTAGGAGGGCAGACTGTTTTCTACACATAAGGCACCCCAACCGACAAGAGGGGACGGAACCCGCTGCTGGAATGGAAGCCGCCGGGCACCTCGGATCAGGGAAGATCTTACTTTTTCGCCATATAGATAGGGGTCATTTCCATTTACAATGCCGTACTGCATCAGCAATGCAGCTGCACCGGTTACAAATGGGGCGGCAAAGGACGTGCCGGAGAAGTAGCCATAACCGCCACCAACGGCACAACTGTTGATATTTACACCGGGAGCTGCAATATCGGGCTTGGTATCAATCAGATAAGAGGCATTTTCGTAGAGATTTCCACGGCCGGAAAAGTTTGCGTAGGTCTGGTTGATGGAATTATAGGCAGCGACGGAGATGACATTTTGTGCAGTGGAAGGGATGACTAAGGTGTTGAATATGACCGGGCGGATGAAGGACACTTCCGAGGAGGTGCTGCCTGCAACCGGAAGCCACATATTATAACTGCCGGATACAATATGTCTGGGATAAAGGTAAATGCGCCAGATACCGGGGGTAATGTAATCGTGACGGGGAATCCAGGATAGATAGATCTCCTGCTGTGGATTATACGGTGTTGGTTCACTATAATAAACGGACAGAAGCGTTTCCGGAAGGGAATAGTTCTGGATCTTGGAATATTGGGAGAGGGGACCGATCCGGATATTGGTCGGTGTTTCGATTACAATATCAAAATCATCTAAATAGTGTTTCCAGATCTGAAGGTTAAAGGAAGTCATGTAGTCGGCTACATACAGTTCAATCGTTTCCGCAGCATTGTCCCGGAGGATGCCGGAGGTATGCCGGGAGGTAATGCCGTCATTTCCGGTGCCTGTGACAATGACATTTTGATAGAGATTGGTAATCATATCAATATACTGTTCTAATATGGAATCCCCGTTATGATTTCCATAGTTATTTCCAAAACTGATGTTGATTGCAACCGGCTGATTGGCAGCAATGGCATAACGCAAAGTGTAATCTAAGGCAAGCATAAGCTGTGTGGTTCTCGGAAAACCACGATTATCGGGATTGCCGAGTTTCACTACAAGAATATCCGCTTCCGGGGCGACTCCGATGATGTTATCGGTAGATGCCCTGCCGTTTCCGGCCATAATGCCGGCGACTGCGGTTCCGTGTCCGGTGGCGTCAAAACTGGGTACGATTGAGCGTCCGCCACTATCTTTTCCGGCTGCAATTGCCCGGTTGATCTGTGTCCTGTTATATAATGTTCCGGTAAAGTACGGATCAGGAGGGTTGCCGGAAATGGTCTGATCCCATAACGAAACAATGCGTGTGGATCCATCCGCATTGCAAAAATCAGGATGGAATATATCAATTCCGGAATCCAAACAGGCAACAAGGACGCCTTTTCCGGTAAGAAAATAGGGAGCCAGACGTGTCCGATTGACACAGGAGGACACAATACCCTCCATCTCCTCTAACAACAAAGACTTTGGCTTTTCGATATAATCAATCTGTGGATAATCCGACAAGCGCCCGATCAGATACTGCGGAATCCGTACAATCGCATATCCGCCTAACAATTCTTCCACCATGATCGAAAGTTCTTCTGTAACATCCTCCAAACTTCCGGTATATCGTACGATCAACTCCCATTCCTCCAATAGACTACTATATCCCACATTCAAATTCAGACTTTTTTCACGTTCCGACTCCGAAAGTCCGATCGCCATATTCAATTCCGGACTTAATTTACTGTCAGTCATGTTCATCCCTCCATTTCTTTCCCTCAGTATAGCACAACGCACCCCGATACAAAAGTGCCTTCCCATCTGTTTATCCAACGTTGCAGAAACATTGTGCCTCCTATTTTTTCTTGACGCGCGGCCTCTTAGAAATTCACTGCTTTGTTCGGCTGACTGCAACGCGCATGCGGGAACAACTGTCTGAACACAAGCTTTAGAATGTTGTCTGATTCATGTGCAGGCACGCTCTCGCTACTCTCACACGCAGCGGTACTAAGAATGTGCGATGCACATTCTAAGGACCGGCGTGCTCAAAGTACCTGCACACGAAACAAGACAAACATTCTTAGCTTGTGTGAGTTTTGTGGAGCATGCGCAATCAAAGCCGTCAGCCGCAAAGCAGTAGAATTTCTTCGAGGGCGGAAACAGCGCAGAAAAAATAGGAGGCACAATTGTTTCGCAACGGATGACATAGGTACAATGGAAGGCACTTTTGTATCGGGGTGCGTTGTGCTATACTGAGGGAAAGAAATGGAGGGATGAACATGGCAGACAGAATCAGACAGTATCTTGATTATGTGAATGGACTTTTGGAGTCGGAAGATGAAAGTGTGGATTGGGAAGAGGAGATGAGAAGGCATTTGGTGCAGATTGCGTTTTTTGCACATGAGAGGTTTATTCATCTGGTGGTGACGGTGACGTTTGCGATATTGGCAGTGATGGTATTTTTGTATACATATGGTCATTTTTCAGTGGCGCTGGTGTTGCTTTTTTTGATGCTGATGGTATTGATGGTGCCGTATATCAAGCATTATTTTTTATTGGAGAATAGTGTACAGGATATGTATGAGCAGTATGACAAGATGATGGAGAAGGCGGGAAAACGTGCATTTGTAAGAAAGGGTGCGTATAAACGCTAGTAATTTTTAAGAAAGACATAAGATTTTTTTTGGAATATCTGTGATACAATGAATCCAACATGTGCAAAGATTGTGGCCGATCGACAGGCTTACAAGGGGAATGATTGCATGTAAGATGAAGAAGAGAGGACAGAATTCATGAAACAAGGTTGGATAAGGATCGGATTGACGTTTTGTATGATGCTGATGATGTGTATGACAGCAGGCAATGTAGCGTGTGCGACAGTGGCTACGACGGAAGTGACAACAGAAGTGACAGCAGTGGATTCGGGAAAGGTATCAGGCAATGTTAAGAAAAAGATCGTGAAAAAGAATGCGGATTTCTCGGTCAAGACAGAGATGGGTCTGAATGGGTATGCTACATATGGCAGGGTATTACCGATTACATTGACGGTGGAATCTAAGAAGAATTTTGAGGGCGAGATCCGGGTGATTCCGGGTGAATCGGATATTGCCGTGAAGATTGCACAGGGACAGGATGTTGTTTTGGCAGCGGATGAGCCAAAGAAGATATCGTTTGTGATGCCATCGGCAGGAAGCAATGGTTTGTATTATATCCAGATCGCAAACAAGGATGGCAAGATAATTTACAGCGAGAGAGACCAGCTCACCCTTTTGGACAATGGGTTATATACGAAGATCGGAATTTTGAGCGATGATAACAGTGCACTTAATTATTTTGATGGCAGATCCTTGAAGTTCTCAAACTATGAGGGGAACACCAGCATTTTAGCATTGGATAAAGAGATGTTTCCGGAAAATGCGGAGGTTCTTGCATTGTTGAATTATATTGTAATTGATAATTATGATACGTCGCAGCTGTCAGAGAAACAGTATAATGCACTGAAAGAATGGGTGACAGATGGCGGAGTATTGATTCTTGGAACAGGCAGTAATTATCAGAATGTATTACACATATTTCAGGATGATTTTATCTCCGGAACATTTCGTAAAGTTGATAAGAAGACGTTAACATGGGAAGAAAGTATCGTATCCGGCACAGATGAACAGGTGCAGGTACAGGAAGCTTACAGTCTGGAAGATGTAGACTGTGTGGATCTGTCATTAGAGGGCGGGAATGTATTAGAGAAGTTTTCTTCCGATGGAAGTGCCGTGTACAAAGATATCGGGGATGGAAGAGTTGTTGTTCTGGCATATGATCTGGCAATGGAACCGTTTGTCAGTTATAGATCGCGGGCAAATGTTGCAGTTGCTTTACTTAGTGCGTCCAAAACAGATAAGACAATCGATAATCTAAATAGTAATTATTACGACAATTCCGCATATAGTTGCTACAGTATTGCGAAACTTACCGATAGCAGCCGGAAACCGAGTGGTACTTTATATGGGATAATCCTGTTTGGATATGTGATTCTGGTGGGACCGATTCTTTATCTGATCCTCAAATTGATAAAACAGCGTGAAAAGATCTGGATTGCAATACCGGTAATGGCATTGATATTTACAGGTGTTGTATACGGAACCAGTTTTTTATACCGGGTAAATGTTCCAATTGTAGATACACTTTCCATGATTTCTTTGTCAGATGACCAGCAACAGGAAAAGGTATACACCAATATAATCTGCCCAAAGACCAAGAATTATGAATTAGGGATGAACGCAGATTATCAGTCAATTGTATATGATACAGATAATTACGGTTATGGTTATAGCTATGTAAGTTCTTTTGTAAATACCAGGAGCGATGCGGGACAATATGATTTTATGTTTAAACCCGGGGAAGATAAGAATAAGTTGTTATTCCGCAATGCGGAAGCATTTAATACGTATTCATTTTCAGCACAAAAATCCGGTGAAAATGAGATCGGAACAATTACCTATGATTTGAACTGTACGACAACGGGATTTAGCGGAACGGTTACCAATCATACACATTATGATCTGGAAGATGCCGTTGTTACATTTGAGAATCACATTTACATTGCAGGAGATATTAAGGCAGGAGAGACGATTGAGATTGATCCTTCGAGAATGAAGGAATCAGTTGGGTATGGTACATTTGATCAACTCTATAGTGGGGCAAGTCAGAATCAGAAAGGATACCGCAATTATCAGGTTGACTCCATGATGGAGAATTATTATATGAAGATCGCAGAATATAACCAAGGTATTATCTGGGCAAAGATTGATAAATACGAGCCGGAACAATATATCTGTGAAGGGGATGTTCGTTCCTCCGGTCTTGGAGTTGTTTATATGACATTTTCAGAGGATTATACAGATGTGAAAGGTACCTATTATCAGAGCATTGATCAGATGATGATGGATTACAATGGAGACTATGATCGAAATGACCGTTCTTTATACACAAATGAGATGGAAGTAACCTATTCATTTGACGGCTATGAAGGAATCACACGTTTACAGAATATCTCAAAGCAAAACGAGACACAGGACAGACCGCTTGCACAGGTATTTGCCTATAATTATGAGACCGGAGATTATGAAGAGGTATTTACAGACTCGGATACCATTTCGTTTGATAAGTATGTTGTAAATGATCAATTGCGGCTCAAATATGTACAAAAGGGAAATAATGCGTGCTATGTTCCGAGAATATGTGCAAAGGGGGACGAATAAATGCTGACAATAGAGAATTTAACAAAACAATACGGTAAATTTGTGGCAGTGGATCATTTGAGCCTTCATATTGAAAAAGGCGAGATATTTGGATTTGTAGGTCCTAATGGTGCAGGCAAGACGACTACCATGCGGATCATTTGCGGATTGCTGAAAGCAACTTCCGGTTCGGTTACGGTAGACGGGGTAGACGCGATCAGACAACCGGAGGATATTAAGCGTAAGGTTGGTTATGTGCCGGATTTCTTTGGCGTGTATGATAACCTGAAAGTAATGGAATATATGGAATTTTACGGTTCTATGTACGGATTGGACCGGAAAGAAACAGATGACCTTTCAGAAGGATTATTAGAGCTTGTGAATCTTTCCGACAAAAAGGAAGAATTCGTAGATACGCTTTCGCGGGGAATGAAACAGCGTCTTTGTGTCGCAAGAGCCCTGATCCATAATCCGGATTTACTGGTATTGGATGAGCCAAACTCTGGATTGGATCCACGTGCCAGATTTGAGATGAAGGAAGTACTTAAGAATCTCGGTTCCATGGGAAAGACGATACTGATCAGTTCCCATATTCTTTCAGAGTTGTCAGAAATGTGTACGAGTATTGGAATCATGGAACATGGGAAACTTGTTACCAGTGGTAAAGTGGATGATGTCATGGCTGCATCGAAAGGAACACAACCGATTCATGTGAAAGTGGTATATGCAGACCGGGAAGTGGGACAGACCGGAAAGGAACGACTGAATATTCTGCTGAAAGAGCAGCCTTTTGTGGAGAAAGTATCTTTCACGGAAGAAGAAGTATTGATCGGATTTAAGGGAGACGATTACGAGGCTGCGAAACTTTTGAAATACTTGTTAGACAATCAGGTGATGGTAAGTCGGTTTTATCAGGAGAAAGAGAATCTGGAATCCTTGTTTTTGGAGATTACAGGAGGAGAAGAGGATGAGTAAAAAAATACATGTGAATCCTATTCTGAAAAAGGAATTAGTGGTTGGTTCAAGAAGTATGAAAATGGCATGGGTCATTATGGGACTTAATGCATTTCTTGCGATTATCGTGTTACTTGTGTTATCCATTACCAATCTGTCAGCTAATATGAATGGATATGATTATTCACGGCTTATGTGGCTGTTTCCAATCCTTGGGGGTACGGAATGTGCAATGCTGAGTCTGATCATACCGATCATTACGTCCGGTTCCATTTCCGGTGAACGGGAAAGACAGACACTTGATATTATGTTAACCACACCGATTTCGCCATTTTCAATCGCAGTAGGTAAGTTAGGCTCAGCGATGGTCGTTGTTATGATGTATTTAATCTCAAGCATTCCGATCATGGCAATCGCGTTTGTACTGGGTGGAATGTCCTGGTGGGCATTGTTTGGTCTGTTTGGAATGTATATATATCTGGGAATTTATGTAGGAAGTGTTGGAATATTTTGTTCTAGTGTTGTGAAGAAATCAGTTGCGGCTACAATCCTTACGATTGCGATCGGAATAGGGATTATTGTTGTAACAGCTGTTTTATTTTATGTGGTTGTAGCAATGCAGTCGGCAGTCGAAACGGCACACGGGAATATATATAATGGTCCCGGAGCATTTTCTTTTATTATGATGCTGAATCCATACTCTCCGGTATTTGATTTCATGCTCAGAGTGATGACAGGCAACGGAATTGGAAGAATATTAAAAGAAGCAGGAACCAAGTCTTCTCTCATTCTGTCAATCGCTAACCATTGGATACTGTGGTCGGTTGTTTTGAATATGCTGATTTCTCTTGGATTTCTCAAATTGGCATCTAAAAAGATCGCAGCCACAAAAAACCACAAATAATAGTTGCTTGATTCTAAGCAAAGAAAGGTGCGGAAATGGCAGACAGAACCATTCGCAAATTCGTGTATAAAGTGAGGAGAAAGCTCCGGAGACAGAAGGTTTTCGGGGCTTTATGCAGTAGCCTTTTTGCAGGACTTTTAGTGGCAGCAGTGATATCCGGTGTATCCTTGTGTATTCCATTATATTATGCGGATATGATAGAACTTGTGTCCATTGGCATATCTGTTTGCGTCGGGGTGATATGCGGCATTTATCAGACCCCGTCATTGCAACAGGCAGCACTTGCGGCGGATGCACTCGGCTATCAGGAAAAGATCTCAACGGCATTGTATCTGCAAGGAAAAGACGATATGTTTAGCCGGCTGCAAAGAAAGGATGCGTTAGATGTGGTTCGTCAGATTGAGATTCGGAAGGCATTTCCGTTGAAGGTTTCAAAGAGAAAAATAGGAAGTCTTGTGTTGATCGCAGTGGTATTTGTTGTCAGTTGTATGGTGGATTCCCCGGTGCGTGAGACAGCAAAACAACAACATGAATTGCGCAGGGAAGTGAAGGAAGAGATTGCCAAAGTGGATAAGGTACAAAAAAAGATAAAGGATGTATCTTCTAAGGAGGCAAAACAGTTAGACAAGCAGCTTGAACAGATAAAAGAAGAATTGACCAAAGTGGATTCACAGGAGAGTCTGCAAAAGACAAAGGAGCGGTCTGTTAAAAAGCTGCAACAGACAGCACAGGGGTTAAAGGATTCTACATTGCGTAACCGGTTGCAGGCAATGACGGAGCAAGCTCAGAAAGAACAGGAAGAACAAAAGCGGAATATGGCAGAAGATGCCGCAAAGGTATTTGAACAGGCGAAGGATGGAAGTAAAAAGGAGAAGGATGCAGCATATGAAAAAGTAAAGAAATATGCGCAGACGAATGGAAATCGTAATTTGGAGAAAAAGATACAGGATTATAAGGACTCCGGGTATTCAGATGCAGATTATGTAAGGGCTGGTGCTGCTTTAGATGAAGCAGTGGAGAGTACAAACAATGAATCAGAATATGCGAAGAACAATGGATCTTCTGACTCGCAGAATAACAATGGACAGGCAGCACAGTCAAAGGGAAAGAATACGTCACAAGGAACGCCGTCCGGGAATCAGCAGACAGGGCAACAGACAGATACACAGGGACAGACTAAGCAGAACAATGAGGCTGGGTCGAATGGAGCGCAGAATGCCAATGGTAATAATGGTTCCGGGAGCAATTCCGGTTCGGCAGGCGGATCCGGACAGTCGGGAACAGGAGCCGGCTGGAATCGTGGAAGCA
>HF987881.1:10284-11642 GCA_000431135.1 Clostridium sp. CAG:590 | reverse complement strand
CAGTGCAATTTTCCACCACTGCTGACGGAGCAGTTAAATAAAACGATGAAGGAGAATAGAACATGCAGAACATTTTAGAGATTTTGAAGGGTATCGGTATTGAGGTACCAAAGGACAAGGCAGACACGCTCAATGAGGAAGTGGCTAAGAATTACAAGACCATTGGCGAACATGACAAGAAGGTCAAGAAGTTAGAGACGGAGCGTGATGGCTACAAGGAACAGCTTGACACCACAAACGAAACACTCAAAGGTTTTGAGGGAGTAGATGTGGAGGAGATGAACAAGAAGCTGGAGCAGTATAAGACCGAGAAGAAAGAGATGGAAGAGAAGCATAAGCAGGAGATCTACAAGAGAGATTTTGCGGATGCGCTTTCTAAGGCAATGGAAGAGGTCAAATTTACTTCTGAATCTGCCAAGGATTCGGTCATGCGGAAGATTACAGATGCGGATCTGAAGCTGATTGACGGTAAGATTATCGGTCTGAATGATATGATCGCTACGATCAAGGAGAAAGATGCTTCTGCATTTGTAGATGAAGAACAACAGAATCTGGAGAATAATAAGCCACAGTTCACCAGAGGAACACAGGGTAACAAGGAAAAGAAAGGTCATATGACAATGACCGAGTTGTTTAAGATGAAGAATGAGAATCCGGATCTGGATATCTCACAGTACATCGGAAAGGATGAATAATTATGTTATTTGATGCTAAGAACTTCAACGGTGAAGTATTTGGGACATATGTAGATCAGGTCAAGAACCTCAATCGTAACCAGTTAATTCAGTCTGGTGCGATTGTTGAGAATAACCAATATGCAAGCCTGTTAAAAGATCAGGTAGGCGGTAATTACATCACTGTACCTATTAAGGCACGTATCAAAGGTACTGCCGGTAACTATGATGGTAACACAGATATTACCGCTGAGAGCCGTAAGACTTACACACAGGGACGTGTTGTAGTTGGACGTCAGCAGGGATTTGAGGAGAAAGATTTCGCATCTGATATCTCCGGAGAAGATTTTCTTCCGGCTACGAATGAGATTGCAGAGTTCTGGGATGATGTAGATCAGAACACTTTGCTTGCTGAAATGAAAGGTATTTTTGCAATGACAGGTGCAAAGAACCTTGAATTTGTCAACGGGCATACATATGATATCTCCGCAGATGTTGAGAATGGTACATTTGGTCCAACAACATTGAATACTGCTATCCAGCAGGCATTAGGAGATAACAAATCTAAGTTCAGTTTAGCAATTATGCATTCAGTAGTTGCTACTAACTTGGAGAATCTTAAGATTGTTGCTTACGCTAAGTACAACGATGCGGATGGTATGCAGAGAGATGTTGCTCTCGCTA
>HF987881.1:9096-10164 GCA_000431135.1 Clostridium sp. CAG:590 | reverse complement strand
AGCACAGCCAGCATACACCAAATACACAACTTATGTATTTGGTGATGGTGCAATTGAGTATACCAACTGTGGTGCGAAAGTTCCTTATGAGATGACAAGAGATCCTAAGACTGCTGGCGGCAAGACCATCATGTATGCACGTCAGCGTAAGTGCTGGGCTCCATACGGTATCTCATTTAAGCAGCCTTCTGTAACTTCTCCATCGGATGAACAGCTTGCAGATGGTTCTAACTGGGAGCTGGCAAACTCTAACGAGAGCGGAACGGCTGAATACTTTCCGCATAAGGCAATCCCAATTGCCCGTATTATCACAAGAGGGTAAGGTGAACGGCTATGGCATATGCAGACTATGAATTTTACACAGATGTATATTCCGGGAGCGCCATAGCCGAGCCGGACTTTGAAAGAATGGCTAACAGAGCGAGCAGATTGGTTGATGTGGTAACACATCGCCGTCTGTTTAATGCTTACCCGGAAGATGAATACACAGATCTGCAGATCAAGATGTGCGTTTGTGATATTGCCGATAAGATGATGGAGATTGACAAGTATAACAAGGCTGCAGCATTGGATGAATCCGGTAATGCAAGCCTTGTGAAGTCTGTATCTGCAGGATCTGAAAGCATTACATATTCAACAACAGATACGAAGTATGCGGAGCTGTCTAAGGATGATAGCAAGGCAAGAGCGTATTATCGTTCCATCGTAACAGATTATCTGCAGGGGTTGCCGGATGCAAACGGGATTCATTTGCTATATGCGGGGGTGTGAGAATGTATAACGATACAGTAACGGTATTCAATTATTATGAGGATAAGAAAAAGGGTATTTGTCGGTGGTATCCTACCGTGTTATATGATGTAGAGTTACAGATCAATCATGGTATAACCGTCACAACAGATGGAAATGCCAATGATAACACGGCAAGCCTGCATATTCGGAATGATCTGGATAAGTACCTCAATCCGGTTGCTTTCAAGAAAGCAGAGGACAGGGAGAATCATTTCACATTAGGTCAGAAAGACTTCTTTGTAGAGGGAGAATTGGACTTGATCGTGATAGAGGAAG
>HF987881.1:6027-9064 GCA_000431135.1 Clostridium sp. CAG:590 | reverse complement strand
TGGATTCTTTGAATATATTAAGTCAGAGTATGACAATGTATTCAAGATCACTACAGTGGAACGTTACAAGGTGATTCCACATTTTGAGGTAGGTGGTAAGTAATGCCTGATATTCATGTGAAGTCGGCAGATGGACGTATTGATATTCATATCAGCAGTGATCGTATCATGAATAATGTCAAGGCGGCTCAGAATTATCTGGATAATGCGGTTCTGACGGATTGTAACCAATATATTCCTTTCGATAATGGAAAACTAAGGGAAAGTGGTATTCTCAACACCGTTCTGGGTAGTGGTGTAGTACAGTGGAAAACACCGTATGCACACTACCAATATGAGGGTGAGAAGTACATAGATCCTAAATATCATTGTGGAGCATTCTATGTACAGAATGTCGGATATCGCAGCCGAAAGGGTGTGCCGAAAGTACCAAGTGGAGAACCACTACAATACCACACCGAGGGAACCGGTAATCATTGGTTTGAGACTGCAAAGGCTGCGAATGGAAAAGAATGGATTCAGAATGTTAAGAAGATAGCAGGAGGTAAGTAATGGAAGAAGTAGAGAAACTATCGCAGATTGAAGTCAATAAGATGCTTCGGACTGTATATGAATATGTGAATCAATATGAAGAGTTGAAAGGATTGGAAGTATGCTTTGAGACCTTTGCAGAAGGTACAAGCCTTGCTTTATTCTCTCAACCGGGAGCGCATGTTGTGAAGCGGTTTGTGACAGGTGGTTTTCGTGGATTTCTTCCGTTCTGCCTGGTATATCGTTCGAATCCTACCAATGATAATCAGCGGTTGAAGAAACCGGAGTATTTGAGTGCATTATCCGGATGGATGGCAGACAGTACCAATTATCCGGATTTAGAGAACATAGAGATTGAAGAGATCGAGCAGACCTCGGTTCCGTATCAGAGTAATACGGATGAATCGGGTGTCTCTGATTATATGGTTACTTTTAATTTATATTACAGAAAGGAAGATTGACATGGCAAAGTTAAAGAGAGAGGCATTGTTACATTACATTGATGCTTCGTTTGGCGGTACTGGTTCGCCACAGTGGTTTTTGATCGGCAAGGATATTGATGATATGTCAGTAGATCTTGGAGTAGATGTAGAGACCAAGAAGAACATTCTCGGCGAGACATCGGTAGATGATAAGGGTTATGAGCCTAAGTTGTCAGCAGATCCATACTATGCGAATCCGACAGATTCCATCTATGCAAAGCTTAAGGATATTGCAATGAACCGAAAGACCGGTTCTGATTGTGAGACCAAGATCCTTGAGGTGCTTGTAGACAAGGATACAGGACCGTATGATGCATGGACAGAGGATGTAGTTGTGAAACCACAGTCTTACGGTGGTGGAACAGAGGGTGTTGCGATTCCATTTGACGTAAGTTTCAACGGCAACCGTAAACAGGGAACTGTAACAATTGCGGCTAAGGTTCCAACCTTTACAGAAGGAGAGTAGTAGTATTCGGACGTGGTGAGAGCCATGTCCGATTTTTAAACGGAGGTATATCATGGAAAAGATTGTTATTCAGAGTGGTAAGAAGGTTTATCAGATCGTTGATGAACGTGACAGAGAGTTAGGTGTTATTGAGATTGATCCGGCAGATGTGGGTATAATTAAGCGTGCCGAAGATGCTAAGAAACGGATTATGTCGCAGATCGATAGCGTGAAAGACATAGATACGAAAGCGAAAGACTTTGCAGATAAGGTTAATAAGGCAGATGAAGAGATCAAGGCGGCATTAAATGATATGTTCAATTATGATATCTCTTCTGTAGTGTTTGGCAAGACACACAGTCTGTCTACCCACAAGGGAGTGACATTTGTAGAGCGTTTCTTAGAAGCAGTTACACCGGTGATTGAAAAGGTGTTTGAGGATGAATCAACTGCCATAGCGAATCGTGCGGCAAAGTACACCAAACAGTATCACAACAACAACCGCCGCAAGAAGCGGTATCATAAATGATAGGCGATCTTCCTACCACGTTGAATGTGGCAGGTGTCGATTGCCCTATCCGGTATAGGTTTAAAGACTGCCTTACGATCATGCAGGCATTTGAGGATGATTCTCTTTCCAATGATGAAAAGATCCTAATCATGCTTGACATACTTTATGAAGAGGATGAATTTGGTGAAGATACGATATTGGAAGCTGTTGACAAGGCTATCTGGTTCTTGTCACAGGGAAATACTCAGCCTGTCAAGGAAGAGAAACCATTGTCGCGGCTGGATAAGGATGAACAGTTGATATTTGCCGCCGTCAATGAGGTAGCACATACAGATATTCGTACAGATGATAATATGCATTATTGGACTTATTTAAGCTACATGCAGGCTATCAGTTCACATTCATTATTTGCGAGTATCGTCCGTATTCGCGAGAAACGGAACAAAGGCTTGAAGCTAGAGCCGGAAGAAAAGAAATTCTATAAGGAACATAAAGAGATGATTGATCTGCAAGATCCTACCGAAGAGGACAAGGTATTTGTAGATTTTATCAATAGCATAACATAGGTTTGAGAGCCATAGAGCCGCTTAGAAAGGAGAGGTTCTATGGCTAATTTTGACGGAACCGTAAAAATCGATACAAAAATAGATCATGGAGGGTTTCTGAAAGGTTTTCAGAAAATGTCTGCACAATCTCAAAAGCTGAAAAATTCTATCAGCGAAACCACACAACAGATTGATAAGTTGCAAAAGGAACTCAATGAGCTGCAGAATGCACCGTTGGAGAGTACAGCAATTAACAATATGTCTGCACAGTGCGATACATTGGATAAGAAGTTGCTTGACCTATTAAATAAGAGAGAACAGCTTGAACTCGACACTGCTAATACTATGGGTGGAATTGGTTCGGCGGCTATTCCAAATCAGGCAGCTTTAGATTCACTCATGCAGAATAATAAAGAGTGGCAGAAAATCACTGCGGAGATCAATAAGACGGATGCTGCACTTACCAAATATGAGAAGAAGTTAGAACAGGCAAAAGCTACCGAGCAGAAGAAGAGAGATACTG
>HF987881.1:3915-6000 GCA_000431135.1 Clostridium sp. CAG:590 | reverse complement strand
TATTGACAAGAAAGCAACTGCCATTGAGAAAGCCACAAATAAGTTAGATGTGTACAAGACGAAACTTGCCGAGGTACAGGAGAAAGAGAGTGGAATAGGAAAGAAATTGGATAGCATATCTAACCTTGCGAAGAAAGGCTTTGCCAATATGACAAAGTCTGGCAATAAGAGTAATGGTATGGAATGCTTTGGCAGGTGCAATGAACAAAGGTATCGCAAAGATAAATAAAATACCGGGTGTAAATATTCCGACTATAAGTAAATTTGCTAACGGTGGTTTCCCAGACATGGGGCAGTTGTTCATTGCCCGTGAGCGTGGAGCCGAGATGGTTGGTAACATTGGCGGCAAGACGGCCGTAGCCAATAACGATCAGATTACAACTGCTATTGCGGCAGCCGTAGGACCAGCGGTATATGATGCCATGATGAGTGCTATGGCGAATGGTGATAGCGGACAGATCAACCTTAACTTAGAGCTTGGCGGTCAGAAGATTACAGATTATGTAATTCAGGATGTAAAGAATCGAACATTTGCGAGCGGTGGCAGAAATCCGATTTTGGTGTGAAAAATGTCGAGTTATATCATATAAAATTGCTTAAAAGCATTGCCTTTTATTGAAATTTAGTATAATATAAATAACAAGGAGCATGAGTGGACTGCAAATAATAGGAATTTGTAGTCCTTTCTTATACTTCGAAAGGGGTAATGAATATGGCGTATAAAAGAGTGATAAATACAACGCATCGAAAAATGGGTATGGAATATAGGGCAATTGATATAGCAAAATATATTGTTGATAAGTGTATGCAGCAGAGACGCCCGATAACTAATTTGCAGTTGCAAAAGATATTGTACTATGTACAAATCAATTTTATTCGATTATTAGACTATCCGGCTTTTGGAGAAAATATAGAAGCATGGCAATATGGACCAGTTGTACCAGATGTATATTATGAATATGCAGATTGTGGTGGAACTGAAATATACCGTATGTATGAAGGAATAGATAGGTTATTTCAAAAGGTGAACGAACAAAAAATAGTAGATAAGGTGATTATGCTATGTTTGAGACTAAGTCCGTGGGAGTTAGTAGAAAGAACACACAAAGATAATACACCGTGGTCAAAAGTGTATAGGACGGGTTTTAGAAATGTGATTCCATATGAATATTTATATGAATATGCGAAAGGATAATGTGTATGGGTGGGGACTCAGATAATTTAGATGATATTCTACTACCAGACATGCCAGATGAATATTTTTATAGTTTACTGGAAGGTTATGTAGAAGAGGAAACGGAGAATACTGTAGAAGAAATAAATGCAGATACAGTTGATTATAGTATCCAGATTAATAAAGTGATTAGGGAAATGGCTAAACAAAATTTGCAAGAGGATGCTATTAATAGGATATCTTCAGAGTTATCAGCTTTATATAAAAAAGGCGTGCGGAATAATTATTTTGCATTATTTTCTGCTATTTCTGAACTTTCTAAAGGAAATATAGAATCGTTTGATGCATTAAATGCTAATATTGATTTGCTTAATCAGCATGTTAAGGGGCGATTTGCGGATAATGAGAACATCTTGATGGGATTCGAAAAATTAAATCAATATGTTAAGTTGGAGGCAAACAGAGCATCGTATAATCAAGGACAATTAGAGAAAATTCGAGCAGCAACAGAGCAATTTGAAAAACAAAAAAATGAATTAGAGAAAATGGAACATCGATTAAAGGACTATGAAGATAAGCTAAGTATTGCTGAAAGTGGGTATATTAATAATTTATTAGCGGTTTTAGGTGTTTTTTCTGGAATAATAATTGCTTTTTTTGGTGGCTTAGAGTACATATCTAGTGTATTCAATAATATTGGTGATGTCGGAAGATATCGATTAGTTTTCATCAGTGTGGTGCTAGGTTTTGTTATATTTAATACAGTATCGATTATGCTTATCTTTTTGGGTAAAATGATAGATAAAGATATATATCGTCCATGTAAAACGTTGAACTGTAGTTGCGATAAAAAATGTGGATTTATAAAACGGATTCATAATAAATTGCCGTATATATATTATATTAATTTT
>HF987881.1:0-3887 GCA_000431135.1 Clostridium sp. CAG:590 | reverse complement strand
TTATATCAATTATGATAGGAACCGCTGGAATATGGTTTCTTGATTTATGGTTTTAAGATATTTCTTTACAAAATAGTATATCTATTTTATAATGACTATAGAGCCTTGAGCCAAGAATGTAGAATAAGATTTCTACGTCCTTGGCTCTTTTTGTTTTTTTACAGGTTCATGGCAATGATAGTGATTGCAACACGAAAGCAGCGGATATCAACTCCTTTCAATTGAGGCTGTTTCATTGCCATACAACAAAAGTGATATGGAAAGGAAGAGAATATGAATAATTTAGCAATTTATGAAAACGAAGAATTTGGAACAGTGAGAACAGTAGTGGTTGATGGGGAACCGTGGTTTGTCGGTAAAGATGTAGCAGAGGCTCTTGGATATTCCAATAGTAGAAAGGCATTGCTGGATCATGTTGATGATGAAGATAAGGGGGTAACGAATTGTGACACCCTTGGAGGTAATCAGAATTTAACTATTATCAATGAATCCGGTGTCTATGCATTGATATTCAGAAGCAAGTTGCCGAATGCAAAGAAATTCAAACATTGGGTAACATCAGAGGTTCTTCCATCTATTCGAAAGACAGGATCTTATAATCTTCCGGGGACATACAAGGAAGCTTTGCAGCAGCTTCTTATCCAAGTGGAAGAGAATGAACGTCTTGCGTTGGAAAATTCAGAAATGAAACCAAAAGCGGAATACTTTGATGATCTGGTAGACAGAAAACTGCTTACGAATTTCCGTGATACAGCAAAAGAGTTAGGTGTAAAGCCTAAGAAGTTCCTTGATTTCCTTGAAGATAAGAAATACATATACAGAGATGCAAAAGGTACAATCAAGCCATATTCGGAAAAGAATGATGGATTGTTTGAACTGAAAGAATACAAGGGCAGATATTCTTCTCATGCCGGACAACAGACGTTGATTACTCCAAGAGTTAGAGAGGTATTTAGATTGCTCTTAAAATAGAGAGGAGAGCAGAGATATGGCAACATATGATGTCTTGTATCTGGGCGGAGTGAAAGTTGCCACTCCGGCAGAGAATGGAATTACGCGAAGCGTTAATAAGACATGGTCGGAGAACTCTGGACGAACAAGTGCCGGAAAAGCAGTTGGCACGATCAAATATATAAAGAAAAAGCTTGAAATCACATGGGGTAAGCTTTCTGCTTCTGAATTGAAGAAGATTGAGGATGTGGCGAATGATAAAGATAAGCCTTTTAAGGAAGTGAAATACCGCGAAGTGGATGGAAAGATGCAAACAATAACCTGTTATTTTGGTGATTCTGTAGCACAGATATACCGGTATCAAGACGGTAAGGCACAGGTCACTGGATATAAAATAAGTGCAATTGAGCAGTAAAGGAGAGTGGAATAATGTTAAAGACTACAGTATCAAAAACAATTAGCGGAACATCTGTAATTGACAATGCGATGGTAGCGAGCATGACAGCAACGATTAGCGAAGAAGGGAACATTTCTATTTCAAAGAATGTGTACAACAAGGATCTCTATAACCAGAACAAAGCTGCTGTTCAGAAAGATATGGCAGATTTTGAGACAGGGATATTCAAGGAGGATGAATAATGAAAAATATTGATATGGTTCAGAATGTCAACAGATTAAATGAATTTGTTGCGAAAGACAAGGTAATGCCAATAGATCTGTCATTTGCTATTTCTTCCAATATTAGCGAAATGACACATAAGTTGGAGCCTTATGAGATGGAGAGAAAGAAGCTTTTAAATAAATCACAGGAAGTAGATGCGGAAAAGCTTCAGGAATTGTTTGATATTGACGTAGATGTAGATGTTCGCAAATTCCCGAAAGAATCACTTCCGGAAGATTTGACCACAAAAGATATTGTGGCATTAAGCTTCATGATTGAGTAACTATAAGAACGAGAGCGCCTAGAGCCATACAGTGAATCAGAATGAGAGATATCTGGTTTACTGTGTGGCTTTTTTATTTATATGAGAAAGGTTTAGCATGAGAACATTCGGAACAGACGTAGACAATTTAATACTTGAAGAATATCATGCCGGTATAAATCGATATAATGTGATTCTTTACCACAATGGCAAGAAGATAGATCCGTATATTAAAAAGCTAACCGTTCATTTTATGGGAAATCCCGTTCCGTTCGGCAATATATCCAAGCACTACTTCGAGTTAAATACTGACTATATGGATTTCTTAGAAAAAGATGAGGTAGAGGTTCGTATTGAGAAGAATAGTGTTGAGATAAAGGTCTGCACCTTTTATATTAAGACGATCAATAAAGGTGAATACATGGCTTCTTATACTGCATTTTCAAGCTTATTGGAGCCGGAGAAGATAGCATTGTATAAGATAGACGAGGATCCGGAATGGCGAGTTGCATGGAATAATAGTGCTAAGACAATCAAGGAGATATTAGATATATTTTTAAAGCCTGCAAATCTGGCTATGGCTGAATATCCTTCTTATGACGGAACATTTGTTTCGTTGCATGCGGATTGGGAGAATATGACACTCTCACAGTTGATATGTGCTTGTGGTATTTTGGAAGGCTGCAATTATGTTCTGATCGGAAATACATTCTATCCGGTACGTCCAAGCAAAGCTGTTGTTAAGTCATATGATATCGGAGAGTGTGTGTATTCAGAAAACTTATGGCAGCGTAAGACAGATCTATGTTGTGGTAAGTTGGATGTCGGAATAAAAGTATGGGAATATGAGAACTACACCAGTGAAGATCCTTTAATGGGTTCCGTGGTTTCTTTTATGGAAAGCAGTATCGAATATAATAATCCGTCAAGTGGTACAGGGGTAATATCTGCTAATTTCCCACTAATTCCAGGAGAGAATAGCAGCAAGATTAAAGAGTATATGATAAGTAAACTTTCACCATTTATCGGAATGGATATGAATAGCTATACTATCGAATATCTAGGTGATGCATTTATTGAACCGGGAGATAAAGTGAAGTTCTATGATGATTCCCGGTTAGTTCAGTTCTACCCAAGTGAAATCATTTGGGAATGGGATGGCGGTCTTAGATGTACTCTAAAATCGGAGATTGTACAGGAATCTGGAACAACGGAAGCAGAAGTTTCTTTAAAGGAGATAGTCAACACGATTAACAGTGTTGCAAATACGCTTCAGAATGTCCGGTACAATAGCGTCACTACTAAGACGTTGGAGGCGGATGCGGCTAATATTGGATTGCTAAAGGCAGAGCAAGCGGATATCAAATATGCAACCATTCAAAGCCTTAATGCTACTGATGCTAAGATTACCGCATTGGACTCGGCTACAATTAAGACGGACGAGTTGTATTCCAAAGTAGCAGATCTTGACTATATCAAATCTGATCATGCAGATATTGCAGTTATTAAAAACACCATGATCACCACGGACACCCTTAAGGCGGAGATTGCTAAGATTGGCTATCTGACCGCAGATGAAGCAGATATTCGATATTTGACAGTGTCTACGGCTGATACGAAGTATCTTCATGCGGATATGTCTGACATGGATATAGCCAAAATACAGACGTTATTTGCTACGGCAGGTATTGTTAGTGATATGACAATTAAGGATGGTCATATTACGGGTGTTTTGGATTCCGTGACAGTCAACGCCAATAGTATCACAACAGGCACGTTGTCGGTAGATCGGCTGATTATTCGCGGTAGTGAGAAATCATTAGTGTATGAACTCAACAATATATCTGGAGCATTGCAGGCTAAAAGTGTAGATACGCTAAACGGCGAGATACTTACACAACGGACCATTACCGCTGACAAGTTGGTTGCTAAGTCTATTACCTCAAATGAGATTAAAGCCGGAACCATCACTGCAAACGAGATAGCCGCTGGTACTATCACCGCATCTCAAAT
>HF987880.1:44152-58766 GCA_000431135.1 Clostridium sp. CAG:590 | reverse complement strand
TTTTTTCAAATTTTTTCGACTTTTTTATCACCCGACAAAAAGCAAGTAAAAACAAGGGGAAATAACCGCTATATATTGTGCATACCTCTTCTTGAATTCGAATATATTGAAAGAAAATACAGTAAAAAAAATACTAAATATATGCCAGTACTTCCGCAATATTCTGTACACCGATCAATTTGATTCCTTCGACTTCATCTATGCCATCACAATTAATCTTTGGCAAAATGCATGTCGTAAAACCTAACTTGGCAGCCTCTTTCACCCGTTGTGCTGCCATGGATACTCCGCGCACTTCTCCTGCCAATCCTACTTCTCCAAAAATGATCGTATGTGCATCCACTGGTACATTCTTAAAACTGGATACCAATGCTACAATGATACCTAAATCAATCGCAGGCTCGTTCAATTTCATTCCACCCGCAAGATTCACATAAGCATCATTTCCTGCTAACAAAAAACACACTGCCCCACCAACACCCCCCCCCCCCTTCCCAAAAACCCCGCCATTAACAGATTCACCCGGTTATAATCTATTCCGACAGAAGTTCTTCTTGGAAGATTAAAATTCGACTGACACACCAGTGCCTGAATCTCGATCAGAATCGGTCTTGTTCCTTCCATTGAACATACCACAACGGATCCTGCCGCATCCAACGGCCGTCCATTCAACATGACCTGTGATGGATTTTCCACTTCTGACAGTCCATTTTCCTTCATTTCAAATACACCAATCTCGTTCGTAGAGCCAAAACGGTTCTTTACCCCTCGTAAGATACGGTAGATCGCATTCTTCTCCCCTTCAAAATATAACACCGTATCCACCATATGTTCCAGTGTTCTAGGTCCTGCCACCATTCCCTCTTTTGTCACATGTCCGACAATGAAGATTGCAATATCCAATTGTTTGGCAATACGCATTAACCGTCCGGTTACCTCTCTTACCTGTGATACACTGCCTGCACCACTGTTAACACCCTCTAAGTACATTGTCTGAATAGAATCAATCACAACCACTTCCGGCATGATCTTAGTGATTCCACCTTCGATCGCATCCAGATTTGTCTCACATAATAAAAGCATATCCTTCGTAAATCCACCCAGACGCTCTGCCCGGAGCTTGATCTGTTGTAATGATTCCTCTCCGGATACATATAACACCTTATGTTCTGCACTTGTCAGATTACGGCATACCTGTAATAACAGGGTGGATTTACCAATTCCCGGATCGCCTCCAACCAGAGTAAGAGAACCTTTTACGATTCCTCCGCCTAATACGCGGTCTAATTCTTTCATGCCTGTGCCAATTCGTGTATCTTCCGACGTAGTGACATTTAAAATGCTAGTAGGCGTTGCAGCCTCTGTACTTTTTACAGAGTGCTGGCCAACGCCTACTACTAATTTCTCTTCTACAAAAGTATTCCAATTCTTACATCCCGGACACTGTCCGAGCCACTTAGCCGATTCATATCCACACTCCTGGCAAAAATAGATCTGTTTTGCCTTTGCCATATAAATCTCCTTATAATTTCTCGATCTTAATAGTAGAAACCTGTCCCGGATTCAGTTCCACACTTAAATTCAGCTTTCCACCAAGATTAGTCTTGACAGATCCTGCACTGTTGCCATCGATCACTGTAACATATTCCTGTCCTGCTTCTAATTCCAATGTGATCTGGGAATCCTCTGTTCCTTCTACCTGAAATTCTACCATATTGTCAGATGCATTAAATCCATGTACAACGGTTCCCGGTACAGATTCATATACAAATGAGCCATTCTTCTCAAGTTTGGTAATCTCTTTAAATGTCTTAACTTTATATTTATCTCCTTTGAACTCAAAACCGTCTAATTTGGTCTTTGTGTCCAACTCATAATTGCCAAAACTTAATGTCCCATTCTCTTCTTTGATCAGCTCGCTTACTACTGCCATCTTCTTGTCCTCCTGTACTTTATCCGATTATGCTGTTATATCTTCGTATGTCTCAATTGCCATTCACCACAAAAGAGCCCATTTATCGTGCTTATAGTATACAATATATGGTGGCTTTTTTCCAGCTAATTTTTTATAAATTTACTCCAAATTTACTCCAAAACCTTAAACTTCACTCCCGCTTTTACAATCGAGATCCGCACAGTCTGTCCCGCCTTTATATTGCCTGCGAGCATTTCTTCTGCCATCTTGTCTTCTACTTCATTTTGAATGGCTCTCTTTAACGGACGTGCACCATACTTCTTGTCATATCCTTTTTCGAATATATAATTCTTCAAAGCCTCTCCATAACGCAATTCGATTCCCAACTGCTCTTTCACCCGCTTTGCAAAATTATGCAGCAACAGACTTGCAATCTGTTTCACTTCTTCCTTTGTCAGGGCATGGAATACGATCGTGTCATCAATACGGTTCAAAAATTCCGGCTTAAATAATCTCTTAACCTCTTCCATAACACCATTCTTCATATCCTCATGTTCCTTGCTATCAGAAGAATCACCGGTAAATCCTAAGCGTTTCGGCTCCATAATTCTGGATGCACCCGCATTACTCGTCATAATAATGATCGTGTTCTTAAAATCTACTTTACGTCCCTGTGCATCTGTCACATGTCCATCATCTAATATCTGTAACAGAACGTTAAATATATCCACATGTGCTTTTTCAATCTCATCAAATAAGATAACAGAATACGGATTCTTCCGGACCTGTTCACTTAACTGACCGCCTTCTTCAAATCCAACATATCCAGGAGGCGAACCGATCATTTTGGACACGCTATGTTTCTCCATGTATTCGGACATATCAACGCGTATCAGGTTCTTCTCGTCCCCAAATACGGTCTCTGCCAACGCTTTTGAAAGTTCTGTTTTACCGACACCGGTCGGTCCTAAGAACAGGAATGAACCAATCGGACGTTTCGGGTCCTTTAGTCCAACCCTGCCTCGTTTGATTGCCTTTGCAACTGCCTCTACCGCTTCATTTTGTCCGATCACACGCTTGTGTAATTCATCCTCTAAATGCAGCAGACGTTTGGACTCTTCCTCCTGCAATCTGCTGACCGGAATCTTTGTCCATTCGGATACAACCTGGGCAATATCCTCTTCATTCAATGTCAGATCCTGATTCTTCAATGTATTGTCATGTTTTTTCTTTAGTTTGTCACGTTTCTCTTCTAATACTTTGATTGCAAGCTTTGTCTCATGCGCAGTTTCCAAATCATTCTCCATAAAGGATTCATCTAATTCTTCATTTAACACCGACAGTTCTTTTTCAATCTGTTTCATCTGTGGTGTAACCTTAAATGCTGCCAGTCGTTTCTTCGCTGCCGCCTCATCCATCAGATCAATTGCTTTATCCGGCAGGAAACGATCATTCAGATACCGTACCGATAATGTAACACAAGCCTTGATCGCATCATCACCAATTGATAAACCATGATGATACTCATAGATCGGACATAATCCTCTAAGAATCTCTACCGCCTCTTCCGGCGTTGGTTCCTGTACAGTCACCGGCTGAAATCTTCTTTCTAATGCTGCATCCTTTTCAATATACTTGCGGTATTCTGCGGTAGTAGTCGCACCGATCATCTGAATCTCTCCGCGCGAAAGTGCCGGCTTCAATATATTAGACGCATCAATTGCACCTTCTGCACCACCGGCGCCGATGATTGTATGCAATTCATCTACAAATAATATGATATTTCCTGCCTGCGTTACTTCCTGAATCAATTTCTTGATTCTTTCTTCGAATTCTCCACGATATTTGGAACCAGCCACCATTCCGGAAAGATCAAGCGAAAGCAGTCTTTTCCCTAACACGGTTTCCGGCACATCCCCTACATCGATCATCTGCGCAAGTCCTTCTACAATTGCAGTCTTACCAACACCCGGTTCTCCTACAAGACACGGATTATTCTTCATTCTTCTGCTAAGAATCTGTACCACTCTTTGAATCTCAGTTGTTCTTCCCACAACCGGATCTAATTTTCCTTCTCTCGCTAATCTGGTAAAATCTCTTGAATACTGATCCAATGTCGGCGTAGCGGATTTTCCTCTTTTATCTTTTGACTTTAATTGATTTAATTCGCTTTTTGCAATTGCCGGATCCACACACATTGCGGTTAATATTTCACCATACATTTTCGGAATTGCTATATTCATCGCTGTCAACAGACGAAATGCAACACTGTCCGGATGTTTAATGATCGCGATCAATAAATGTTCCGTTCCTACCTGCTTTGATTTGAATTTGGTCGCTTCTTTGTCCGCAAGGTCGAGAATATCCTGACATCTTTTGGAATAATCTGCTTTGTCCACCAATGCAACATTGGTATGATCCATCATAAGCTGGCTGGTAAGGTTCTCTAACCGTTCCTCGTCCACGCCATTCTTCGTAAGAACTGCATAAGCAATGCCATTTTTTTCTTTCATAAGTCCAAGAAGTAAATGCTCACTTCCGACATATTCCTGTTTTAATTGCAGTGCAACTTTCTTTGCATACTTCAGAGCATTATTTGCACTTTTGGTATAATTCTGTTTCATTGCATTCTCCAATCTCTATATATTCTACTACAAAGAAAGGTCCGTTGTGCCAAACACATGGAAACACTTATGAAAATGCATTCTCCATGTATGGTGATTGTACAACAGACCCCTCATTTGTATTATACCATTCTACTGTTCATCAATTGCTTTTCCAATATCATGACGCATATATTTGTTCTCAAATGTAATCCATTCAGTCGCTTTATATGCATTTGCTCTTGCTGTTACCAGATCTTTTCCCTTTGCAGTCACTCCAAGGACACGTCCGCCATTGGTCACCACTTCTCCATTCTGAAGTTTGGTTCCTGCATGGAATACATAATAATCCTCTTTATCCTTAAATGTCTCCAAGCCATGAATCGGGAATCCCTTTTCGTAGGATACCGGATATCCGTCAGATGCTAATACAACACAAACTGCTGCATTATCCTCAAATTCCAGATTGATCTCGTCTAACCTGCCTTCAATACAGGCTTCCATTACATCAATAATATCATTCTTCATTCTAGGAAGGACTACCTGTGCTTCAGGATCTCCAAAGCGGGCGTTGTACTCCAATACCTTTGTTCCCTTTGGCGTGATCATCAGTCCGGTAAATAATACACCGACAAAATCTCTTCCTTCTGCCTTCATTGCTGCCATTGTCTTCTTATAGATCTCTTCCTGACAGAAATCATCAATCTCTTTGGTATAGAACGGACTTGGAGAAAATGTTCCCATTCCTCCGGTATTCAATCCCTGATCACCGTCTTGGGCACGTTTATGATCCTGTGCAGAAGTCATCGTCTTGATCGTTGTTCCATCACAAAATGCCAGAACAGACACCTCACGACCCGTCATAAACTCTTCTATTACCATCTTATTGCCGGCATTGCCAAAGTGCTTGTCTAACATGATCTCTTTCACACCGGCTTTGGCTTCCTCTAAATCGTTACAGATCAACACACCTTTGCCAAGAGCAAGACCATCCGCTTTCAATACGATTGGGAATTCTGCGGTCTCAAGATATGCTAATGCTGCATCTGCATTATCAAATGTCTCATATGCAGCAGTCGGAATATCATATTTCTTCATCAGATCTTTCGAAAATGCCTTAGATCCCTCAATGATCGCTGCATTCCTGCGTGGTCCAAATACTTTGATATTCTCTTTTTCAAAAGCATCCACACAACCAGCTACCAATGGATCATCCGGTCCGACAATTACAAAATCAATTGCTTTTTCTTTTGCAAATGCAACCAGCTTATCAAAATCCATTACCGAAATATCTACACATTCTGCAAGTTCTGCAATTCCGGCATTGCCCGGTGCTGCATATATCTTTGATACCCGTTTGCTCTTCGCTACACAGGTTGCGATTGCATGTTCTCTTCCGCCACTTCCAATGATCAAAACTTTCATGATTATCCTCCTGTTTTCCTGCATCTATTCTCTGACCAATCCTGCCAGGATCAGTTCTTTGTTACAACTCTTCCGTCTACCACTACAACTTTGTCATTTGCAATCAGATCAATTGCCTGTGGCAATAAGATCCACTCTGCCTGTTCCATTACTCTTTGTTGTAGTATCTTTGGTGTATCTCCCTCTTCGACAGCAACTGCCTTCTGCAAAATGATCGGACCGGTATCTGTTCCCTTGTCCACAAAATGAACGGTTGCACCAACTACTTTGACACCTCTCGCCAAAGCGGCCTCATGCACCTTGAGTCCATAAAATCCGGTACCACAAAATGACGGAATCAATGATGGATGAATATTAATGATCCTGTTCTCATACTTATCGATCATTTCCGGCGGGATCACCACAAGATAACCCGCAAGTACGATCAGATCCACCTTCAGGGAATCCACCGTCTCAATCAATGCTTTATTGAATTCTTCTCTTGTATCATAATCCTTTGGCGATACAACAACATCTTTGATTCCAGCCTTCTTAGCACGCTCTAATGCATAAGCACCCTTATTATTGCTGACTACGGCAACCAGTTCTGTATTCGTAATTCTACCGGATTCTACCGCATCTATAATTGCCTGAAGGTTCGTTCCACCTCCGGAAACCATCACTGCTACTCTTAACATAGCACATCCTCCAATATCTTACGCGATCTATTAAACGAGTGTAACACCCTTTTCTCCGGCTTCTACATGACCAACAACAAATGCTTCCTCGCCGGCAGCCTGTAACGCAGCTACTGTTTTGTCTGCATCCGCCGCATCTACTGCAAGCATCATTCCAACACCCATATTATAAGTATTGTACATCATCTGCTCTTCAATGTTACCAGTCTTTGCCATTAATTTGAATATAGCCGGAACCTCATAAGAATCCTTCTGAACAACTGCACGGACACCATCCGGAAGCATTCTTGGTATATTCTCATAGAATCCGCCTCCTGTAATATGGGAACAACCCTTGATGGTAATTCCTGCATCCTTGACACCACGAAGTGCTTTTACATAGATCTTAGTTGGAGCGATCAACGCCTCTCCTAATGTCTTGCCCAACTCATCATAGTATGTATCTAATGATTCTTTTGTCATCTCAAATACTTTACGAACTAATGAAAATCCATTACTGTGTACGCCACTTGAAGCAATTCCCACTAAAACGTCTCCCGGTTTGATATTCTCACCGGTAATAAGATCTTTACGTTCTACCACGCCAACTGCAAAACCACCGATATCATATTCATCTTCCGGCATAAGTCCCGGATGCTCTGCTGTCTCGCCGCCGATCAAAGCAGCTCCGGACTGTAAACAACCCTCTGCCACACCGCCAACGATCGTTGCGATCTTCTCCGGATAGTTCTTGCCACAAGCAATATAATCAAGGAAAAATAAAGGTTCTCCACCTGCACACGCAATATCATTCACACACATTGCCACTGCATCAATACCAATGGTATCATGCTTATCCATTAAAAATGCAAGCTTGACCTTTGTTCCACATCCATCTGTACCAGATAAAAGAACCGGATCCTCCATCTCTTTGATCTTCTTAAGAGAAAATGCTCCCGAAAATCCACCAAGTCCACCAATTACTTCCTCACGCATTGTTTTCTTAACAGATGCCTTCATCAGTTCAACTGACTTATATCCTGCTTCGATATCTACACCGGCATTCTTATAATCCATTCTTTTATCCTCCTAAACTTGTAATGGCCTATCACATCGTATAATCCTACAACATAACAGACCCATTATAATAAAAATCCCTATTTTTGTAAAGGTATCACTCGGAAAAGTTCTCAAGAAAATCCTTAAAATCTCTTCTTGCACCTTCGATCACATCATCTTCCCGTGTATCCAATGCCTTTTCAAATTCTCTTAATGCATATTCTATCTGCATTCGTTCCATCCCGATGCTCTCTTCGTAGAGCCGTTCTCCTCTTAAAAGAAGTAATTTGTTTTCTTCTTTGTCTCTTGGGTGGATCTTCAGATACGACAATGCTTCCATACGTTCTTTGATCTCTTCTTCTGACATATCCGTTGCATTTGTCTTAATGATCTGCTTCGTGATCTCCCCGGTCGACACCACCTTGATCTCAACTTCCAGAATTGAATTCACATCATATGTGTAAGTCACATCAACCGCTTCTTTTCCTGCTTCTGCCTTAGGAACCTTGATCCGTATTTCCCCTAAAAATACATTGTTGGAAGCAAACCGGCTCTCGCCCTGTAACACCCTGCACCGTATCTGTGTCTGATTATCGCTTACCGTATATAAACGCTCCGTTCTGCTCGCCGGAATAGTAGTATTTCTCTCGATGATCGGACAGTAATGTCCATCCTCAAAGCGGCCGTTTTCTTTTTCCAATACCACCTCTGTCCCAAGTGTAAACGGACATACATCTGTTAAAATGACCTCTTTGATACTGTCCTTTCTCTCTTTCATGGCACCCTGAACAGCCGCTCCTAATGCGACTGCCTCATCCGGATTGATCGAAGTGTCCGGCAGATTATGGAATAATTTTCCTACAAATTTGCGGATAAACGGAAGCTTCGTTGCACCACCGACCAACACCACACGGTCGATGTCTTTGAGCCGTACATTGGCATCCGCCAAGCTCCGTTTGATTGGCTGACGTATCTTATCGAGTAACTCATCACATTTTGCTTCATACTCCTCCATGGATAGTTCCATTTCATAGGATTCTTCCTTAATCCTACAGGTCATTTTCGAAATGCGGTTCCCGGAAAATCCAATCTTGCAGTTTTCTGCCTGCTTCGTCACATGTCTTGCTTCTTTGTCAGTAAGCTGTTCCCGGTCAAGTTCCGGATGCTTGTCAAAGAAGATCTGTTCAATAACTTTGGTGAAATCTTCTCCTCCCAAAAAGTTATCTCCGGCTACGGCGCGAACCTCGATAATGGAATCAAATAATTCCAGAATGGACACATCAAATGTACCACCGCCCAGATCAAAGACCAGGAATTTTCCATTCTCACGGTTCTGGTATAATCCATACGCAATTGCAGCCGCCGTCGGCTCGCTGATGATCCGCTCTACTTTCAATCCGGCCAATTCACCGGCACGTTTGGTAGCCTTTCTTCTCTCATCATTAAAGTATGCAGGTACACTGATAACCGCCTCTGTCACTTCCTCCTGTAAGAAACATTCCGCATCTTCTTTTAACGCTTTTAACACCAATGCAGAAAGTTCTTCCGGCAGGAACTTCTTTCCGGAGAGTTCATATACTTTTTCACTCCCCATGCTCCGCTTAAATACCGATGCAGAACTTTCCGGATGGAGCAGCATACGTTCTTTGGCAGTTTCCCCGATATATACCTGTCCTTCTTCATCCACACTGACAACCGAAGGCGTCAGATTCTTTCCTAACCGGTTCGGAATAATCTTCGGACCTTCTTCCGTATAATAAGCCACCAGACTATTGGTGGTTCCCAAATCAATACCTATTATCATAATCTCATTCCTCTATTTCTTTATTGTACTAAGCTGATACTGTGCACACGGATAGTCGCCTTTGACAGCAATTGCTTTCTCTATATACTCAATTGCTTCCTCCAGCCGTCCTTCTGCCTTGGCAAGCATTCCCTTTGCAAAATAGTATTCAAAACATTCCATACACTCACACGTTACACAGACATTACAGCCCTCCATCCGGTCAATATATTCCTTTGCCTCTTTGAGATCTCCGGCACACAGACTCATAATGGCATAATCATATAAATACATCAATCGATAACGCTTATCTGCAAGCAGCTCTTCCTCTGCCCCGTTGCGCTCATTGAATCTCATAAAATATCCAATGGCATCTTCTCTCGCCTTTTTCTGTTTTCCTAATGAAAATGTAATCGATGCAGTCACAAACATCAAATGCTCTATCTCGTAAGAATCATTCTCATCCCTGCAACGCCAATATGCCTTACGAACGATATTCTCTGCCTTTTCCAATTCTCCTTTGTCCCGGTAATATTCCGCAACATCCGCCAGATGCTCACAGGAGATCTTTGCCTTAAGCGGACTCTTCCAACGCTCGATCACTTTTTCATAATATGCTTCCGCCCGGTCATCTTTTCCTGCCTGCCGGTACACGTCCGCAATATCACAGTATAATGATAATAGCAACTCTTCTTCCTGTATATCCATCCGTTTCCAGAACAGAATTCCTTTACCGGCATACTGACTCGTAATGGCTTTGATCCGTTTCTTATAATATGCAGCCGCCTTATCATAGTCTCCTTTTTTCACCTGTAATTTGGCGATATCCTCTTTCACGCGTTCTGAGTTTGGCCGGAACTGAAGCACCCGTTCGTACATTTCAATCGCTTTATCATATTCCTTCAACAGAGAATAACACTCCGCCAAATTCATATATGGCAAAGGTTCCCGGTCCGGATCTAATTCAACCGCCTGCAACAACGGCGCCACAGCCTCTTCTACCCGCCGTAATTTCAAAAGTGCACATCCCAAATTATTATAAGCGTAATATGCCTCCTGATTACGCTCAATTGCTTTCCTGCAGCTATCGACCGCTCCCTCTAACTCATACAGATCAATCTGAAGATTTCCCTTTTCTAAATAGGCATCTGCAGAATCTGTCAATTCGATCATACGATCTGCATATTCAATTCCTTTTCTACATAAATCCAGATCTCTGTTACGATTACTTGTGTAACTGTATACATACATCAGTCTTCGAATGGCCGGAACATAATCCGCTGTATTCTCTAATATCTCATTATAGACTTTGATTGCCTTATCCGTCTGATCTAACGTCTCATAACAGGCACCTAATTTCATTTTTCTTGACAGATCATCCGGCTGTTCTTTTGCTAATTGTTTTGCAATCCGAAGTGCTTCTTTTCCCTCATTTTCACGCAGACACAGATCGACCTTGAACAATCGCATCGTATCTGAATCCGGATGTTCCTCCAGATATGCATTTACGATACCAAATGTCTGTTTCACCTCATCAAGATCCCAATGTAAGACGGCATATTCTCTCTCTAGCTCTGCAAGATCTTCTATGTCCGTCTCTTTTTCATGTCCGGCTACTTTTTTTCTCAAATCCTCAATCTGTTTCAATGCTTTTTGAACATGATCCTTGGAAAATTCCTTGTAATGTATGCAGCGGATCCGGTATAACTCCAGACTGTCGCTTTCTAACCCGGCATCCTTTGCCGCCTGAATAACGTTCTCCACATCATCATACTGGTCAAAATTATAAAAGACATCTGCTGCCAATATATACGGCGGCACATATTCCGGATAAATATCTAAGCACATAAAGTAATCGTCAATTACTTCTTTTGCGTTCCGCAGTTCATAATTTGCTTTCTGACGATGTACATATGCAGGGAAAAATCCACGATCCTTCTCAATGATCCGGTCACACATCTGCACACATTCCGGATATTTTTGGGCGTCCAGATAGAATCGTGCCATCTGCTCCATGTAAGACAGGCAGACCAATGTATTCTCTTCTTCCTCTATCGCCATGTTGATATAACGTATGGTATCTTCATATGCTTCTTCCCGCTTCTCATTGTCCGGTTTGAAGTTCACTTCCCATATGCACACACCAATTGAAAAATGAGCCAGTGATAAACGGTTCTTCCGTTTCCGCATCTCTTCTGATCCGTCATCTACCGAATCTTCAATAATGGAAAGCCATTTTTTCGCATAAGGATATGCTTTGTCATAATTCTCATTTGCAAGATATAATCGACAGCGAAGGTTGACATAATCATAGTCCTCCCCGTCCTCGATTCCATCCATTAATGCAATGCCTTTTTCAAATTCTTTTTGCTGGTAGTAACACCAGCCAAGCTTGATCGTAACATCACGATCCGTTTCCTTTGCCAGTTGTTCGGTATAATTTTTCACCAGTATATCATTGATCTTATCTAAAAGGATCAGGCAGTCCGTATCCTGCACGCGATCTTCCAGTACGGCCTCCACCTGTTCTTTTGCATCTTCCAAATGTCCTTCTAAAAATGTACATTCCGCAAGTCCTAACTTTGCTCCATAATCTTCCGGATTCTTTTCCATTACTGCCTCATATACATCCCGTGCCTGTGTTACTTTATGATTCTTAACCAGTGCCCACGCATACGTTCTCTCAATATAAATGTTATCTGAATACTCAAAATCCAGATCTTCCATCACAGACAATGCCTTCCCGTACAATTCAGCCTGTTTCTGTTTCACTTGTTCTGTATCTGCGTGTTCTTCCTGCTCCAGATGCTCTGCTTTCATAATGTAGTAACGTGCTTTTTCCACATCTGTATATGGATGTGTGATCTCATAAGAGGATAATTCCGAAAGCAGTTTGGAAACCCGCTCCAAATCTCCTTCTTCCTCGGCAGATTTGGTCTCATATAACTTGTTAATATAGTCATCTGCCTTTGCATTTGTCTTACCATCAAATAATTCAAAATCAATAAATGTCGGAGAACTAATCTGCCACTTCATGTAATCTAAGAAATTCTCGGCAAAACGCTCCTTCAATTGTTCCATATTGTCAAGGTATCCAAACCGTTTGTCTATGGTGATCCATATTGTTTGTGGCAGATGGGAATGTCCCATAATGTATACCAGCAGTTTCTCGCCCGCTTCTAACTCGGTATCCAGATCGTCACACACCGGATCATGCAGCAATTCATTCCACTTGTCCACATCTTTTCGTGTTCTGACATCCTCATAAAGTACATCAACCCGATCAATCCACCGATCAATCTCATTTTTATTCTTCTTAACCGGAGTCTCTCCCGTTTCTTCTCCATTGTCTTCTGCATCCTCATCGCGTCTTGCAAATGCCAATGCGTCCTCATATGCCCGGCGAAGCTCCTTAAATCCTTCCTGATCATCTTCCGGATTTGCAAAATGAAGTCTGGCATGATATGCCTCTTTGATCACTTCCTCGTCTTTTGTTGGTTCGATACCTAATATTTCCCAGTACATAATATCCTCCCATATCTCTTGCCATTTATCGCACATATGCTAAATTGTATCATAAAGTCCGAGTATTCTCAACTTTCCTGAAAATAGACTTGATTTTTCAAATAAAATCTACTATCCTTAATGAGAAAATATTGCTTATGGCAAATAATCAGAATGTGAGGTATGTTAGAATGAGTGCAAATGAATTAAAGCCTATCAAAGAAGGCAAGGTACGTGAGATTTACGACAATGGTGACAGTTTGATCATGGTTGCTACTGATCGTATCAGTTGTTTTGATGTTATCCTGAAAAACATTATCAGCAAAAAGGGAACCGTTCTTACCCAGATGTCCAAATTCTGGTTTGATATGACCTCTGATATTCTTCCAAATCACATGATTTCAGCAGATGTAAAGGATATGCCTGAATTCTTCCAGCAGCCTAAGTTTGATGGTAACAGTATGATGTGCCGCAAATTACACATGCTGCCTGTAGAATGTATCGTTCGTGGTTATATTACAGGAAGCGGCTGGGCAAGTTATCAAAAGAACGGCACAGTCTGTGGAATTACTCTTCCAGAAGGATTAAAAGAATCTGATAAATTGCCAGAGCCAATCTACACTCCTTCTACCAAGGCAGAGATCGGAGATCATGACGAGAACATTTCTTTCGAACAGAGCGTAGAACATTTAGAGAAGGAATTTCCTGGCAAAGGATTAGAATATGCAACCAAATTGAGAGATTATACAATTGCACTTTACAAAAAATGTGCAGATTATGCACTTACAAAGGGCATCATCATCGCAGATACCAAATTCGAGTTTGGCTTAGATGAAGAGGGAAACATTGTATTAGGTGATGAAATGCTGACACCGGACAGCTCCCGTTTCTGGCCTGCACAGGGCTATGAACCAGGACATGGTCAGCCATCCTTCGACAAGCAGTTTGCCCGTGACTGGTTAAAAGCAAATGAAGGCAAACATGATTGGGAACTTCCTGCTGATGTAGCACAGAAGACAATTGAGAAATATCTGGAAGCTTACGAAATGATTACAGGAGAAAAGCTCGACGCATAATTCTCCTCTACACAAAATACCACAGATCAGATGTATCATTTGACCTGTGGTATTTTTGTGTACATTCAAAATGAATAGAGTCTATTCTATTGGAATCTCTCAATCACTTCTGCATTCGCTTTCATTGCAGATTCTTCCATCTGCTTACGTTCTGCCAACAACTTGTTTCTGATCTCCTCGTGTTGCACACCTATGATCTGCAATGCAAGGTATGCGGCATTCTTGCTTCCGTTGATTGCTACTGTTGCAACCGGAATTCCGGATGGCATCTGCACAATTGACATCAATGCATCCATTCCATCTAATACAGAACCGGAAAGCGGTACTCCAATAACCGGAAGTACAGTCTGGGCTGCTACTACACCCGGAAGAGCTGCTGCCATGCCTGCCGCAGTAATAATAACTTCTGTTCCATTGCCATTACATTCTTCAATAAATTCAGAAAGTCCTAAATGTGCACGGTGTGCAGACAAACATCTGACATTTACCTCTACTCCATACTCTTTTAAAATTCCAACTGCCGGCTCCACTTTACTTAAATCGCTGGTAGAACCCATGATAATTGCAACCTTCATGTTCTCTTATCCTCCATG
>HF987880.1:42972-44136 GCA_000431135.1 Clostridium sp. CAG:590 | reverse complement strand
TATTCATCTGATTTCAATATTAAACTTAATACTTATTCCAATTATATATTGGTATGATTGCAAAAAAAATAATAACATAGAATAAAAAGTATGTCTATTCCATTTTTAATATATATTACTGTAACTCTTTGTCATTTTCTCCATTAGCGGAGGATTTTTCTGCAAGCAGAAATAATTCCCCGTTGTTCATTTGAAAGACCTTATCACATATTTCTACATCTTCTTTATAGTGGCTTGTTATAATAATAAGCTTGCCCTCTTGTCGCAGTTCCTGTAACAATTCTCTGATTTCTTCAATTCCCTTCTGATCTAATCCATTCATTGGTTCATCCAATAACAGGATATCCGGATCTTCCATGATTGCTTGTGCAATTCCGAGACGTTGTCTCATTCCGAGAGAATACTTTCCTACCTTCTTATGGCTTTGGGAATCTAATCCAACCCGTTCCATCGCCTTCCATATCTCATCTTTTCCTATTACTCCCCGAATGTCCGCAAGATATTTCAAATTGTCATACCCACTATATTGCGATAAGAATCCCGGAGTTTCAATAATCAACCCCATATTCCGGGGAAAATCTATATCATCTCCTATTCTCTGTTTTCCTACATATACTGCACCCGATGCAGGATGCAGATACCCTGCTATCATCTTTAACAAAACCGTTTTCCCGGAACCATTTTTCCCAACAATTCCATATATATTTCCACCTTCTAACTCGACGGAAACATCCTTCACTACTGTTTCTGAACGAAACTGTTTACTTACATGTTCTATTTTAATCGTATTGCTTCTCTCTTCCATCTACAAATCCTCTTTTCCACAATCTTACAACTGCCGCATAACATACCACTATCACAATCAATTTCAGACCACATACCACCAGATTAGAAAATCCGTGTTTAATAAATGCTGCACTTCGGACATACATTCCCGAAACAAGCCATGCACAATTTTCATGCACAGACAATATATAGGATATCCCCTCCCACACTATCAGATACAGTACAATCTTACTTCTATAACTCACGAAGTTTACAAAGCCAACCACCGCACAGGCAGATAGAATGTGAACTAAGTATAACAAAATAACCCTTATATCCTGTTGTGTTATCTGCCAGCCACTAATTATCGTACATAAAATAATCGCTATTGCATACCAT
>HF987880.1:39748-42936 GCA_000431135.1 Clostridium sp. CAG:590 | reverse complement strand
TTGTATCGAATTCCACCAGTTGTGATGCCACCATCTTGTAAATGTAGTGTATCGATACAAGGTAAATGGAAGCATTTTTCTTCTTTCACTGATTGTAAGTGTAAACACAAACAAAAACACAGAATAAAGAAAGAGCCATCTTCCCAAGCCAAGCAAATCCAGATATTCAGCATCTACCCATTCTATCCCGCCAAATACATATTGAATACTCATCATCTCTATTCCCCTTTTCCAATTGCCGGAAGATCAAACCATCGTATGAATTTTCCACAAAGCTGTATCAAAAACCATATACTGATGCAAAAATACAGATATGTCTGAGAAATACTCTCCATGGCATTATCTCCAAGCTGCAACACCGCAATGGAATGTGCCAACGCAGAACATGTGATAATCATACCCATTCCCCCTTTCATAATTTCAAACCCGAGAAAATGAAACAATACACCCATCACACACGCTATTCTCCGATTAAATGCAAGGCTTGCTGCATATGTAAATACCCCAATCAAAACAGCATATAAGAACATCAGAAAAAAGGAATGACCGAATACACAATACAAGGTCTCCGTATTTACCAGTTGCCTGTCTGCAAACATTACATCCACAGCCATCGTTCCGGAAGAAAGACTTACCAACGGATAGCTCCAGCAATTTCCCCAATAACCATATGGAATACTAATCACAACCGTTGCAAACAGCAACACTGCATAATATAAAAATGCCTGGATTATAATTGTCATACAGACTGCCCGATTCCATCTTTTATGATCTGTACGATATACCGCATGCATGGATGCTGCATCCAAATAGGGAACGGACGAGATCACAAGCAGCCAGCCTATTACCACAAACACGACTGTATTGGGATTATTTACTGCAACCATAAATGGTTCTAAGATCTGTATTGCCTGTCCCATATCCTTTGCATACCGAACATATGCCATTGCCTCATTCATGATCAATACTGCACCTGTCATATATCCTAACCATACCCGAAGATAACCTTTCTGTATTCTAAGCTGATACAGAATCAACCGCATTCCATTACTCTTCATAAGTCACCTTCCTTTTTATCCCCAGCCAACACACAACTGCCACAATACTTGTATAAAGACATTCCATAGCAATGGACAACGGATACGAATCCAAGTCGTCTCCCCGAAATAAATATATTGGATTCACAACCGGATAATCATATAATACAAACCACATTGCTTCATACAATACAAATGGTGCAATCATCGCCATATACCGATTTGCACTAAAAATAGCAAACGCATAACTAATCAATGCAAACATGGCTCCAAAAAGAAATCCAAGTAATATCTTCAATGCTATCACTGCTCCATCTCCATAACGTTCAAGATATAACACCATCTGCGTACCTTCCATAAATCCATCTGCGGGCACTCCATGCTTTCCCTGTATATATCCAAACAGACATACAACAGTAAATGGAATTGCCATAATTGTCCCTCCCGATACAGCAACTGTTATCAATCGTATTCCTGCATACCGTTTCCAATTCATTCTCGATCGCATCAATAGAAAATAACCACTGTTATATTCCTCACAAAACGCTGCACCATATCCCAATGCCGGAAAAACGGCAGCAAATGGTCCAAAACCCGATAACGCCATTGCATTCACTATATATACATATGTACTAGATGCTCCTTTTGCAAGATTCGTATAAGTGACAACACCATGCAATAGAATTGTAGTAAGTGCAATGATCGCTATCCACAGTTCCCAACCAGAAAATGCACGTTTCATATCACTTAATAAAAAAGTATTCCTTCTTCTCCTATCCATCTTTTTGTCCCTTCTAATATGCACCGATCAATTCCCCACTTTGCGCATCTACAATAATATCCATGGTGCCTCCCACTTTCTCTGTATTACCGTATTCCATTTCCGTGACATAGACACGCCATACCGGTTTCAATGTTATCTGTTCCATATTATCGGCATCCATCATATACATTAATCGAACCGTATCAAATTGTCTTCCTTCATCCGGCACAATATCTCCCTTATTTACATGCTCCTCCAAAACAGCCATCAACTCATCCGGCTCTATAACGGATACAGTCTTACTATCATCCGTTATATCCCAAAACATATTTTCCGCTTGCAAACTTGCGATTCCCTTGTTTCCAATCCGTGCATATCCTCTCACGTCCATTTTATTTATATCCCCATGCTGCAAATTTGTACCAAGTTCCAGATTGCCAATTGATATCGTGTACAAAATGTCATAGCTGACCACCCCATCCTTGCTATATCCTTCATAATACTCTATTTGTGGATTTTTAAGTCCAACCGCATCTAATCTTTGTTGTAACTCTCTCTTTGCCATATCAAATGTATAATCCTGTGATGCATTCTCTTCTTGAAATATTGTCGCATCATTATCCGATGATACAGTATAGATATCTTCTAATTCCTGATCAATATAGATAACGCTTGAATCTGAAAAACGGGACAACGAACGATTCTGCTCCTTATCTTCTATATGAAACGCATGTTGTATTGACGTTTTTTTCATAAGCCCCCCATTTGTACCATCACATGCCGTTTCTGCATTATATGGCTGTATATCATCCAATGTCTGTAAATCAGCATTTTCTCCAAAGAAAGCTTCTGAAACTTTTTTCTCATCCCATTCTTTATCAGACGGCATCACGTTCAAAATAGGAATCTTATCATAATCCATATCTTCAAATGTCGCTTTAATCGATAAACATGGCTCATCCGTTCCTAATTTCACATCGCACGCATACCCATTATCTATTCGCGTTACATATTGAAGTCCTTCCCCATTATCAATATCTTTTACTGCTGCATTATCCTCTTTCACTGCCTGTTTGACACCTGCATCACTTTTCGTACTCGCTGGTGCCTGTTTACAACCAGACATAATGCTTAAGAACACACTCAGCATCATAATCCAATATTTCTTTCTCATATATACCCTCCTCGTCTATTGCTCCTCATCACCATCTGCACAAAAATATCCGGATGCCTGGAATGTACCTTTTTGCAAATCATCCATGCGTGCCGCCAATCTATAACTCTGCTTATGGATATCTTCCGGTGCATATGCAACCGCCTGATCATAAGTTGTTCCATGAATCCATACACTGCTTTCCTTACATATCTTTGTCACTTCATTTTTCTCC
>HF987880.1:39325-39657 GCA_000431135.1 Clostridium sp. CAG:590 | reverse complement strand
ATCCACGAAGTTGAATCCTTATTCTTATAACTGCATATATTCGTCATTTTTTGATATTGTTTTCCTGAATTAGTAAACGAAAAATTAAAATATACTCTTTGTGCACTGGCATTTACTGAAAAAAGAACCACTCCACAGAGCATATATATCATTATTTTATATCGTTTTTTCAATATTGTTTTCCTCTCATTCTACTGTATTATACCATCTTATAACCAGGCAATCAGATAATAACACTTCACAGGAATCTATTGTTAAAATCGCAGATGAATGGTCAAAAACAGGGGATGAAATGCATTTCAAGAATCTATCGGCACTTCATCCCCTGTTTT
>HF987880.1:38054-39312 GCA_000431135.1 Clostridium sp. CAG:590 | reverse complement strand
TTCATCCCCTGTTTTTGACCATTCATCTGGTACACACAGTATACAGTTTTTCCATGTGTTATAATTATTTCATACTACAATTTGGTTGCACTATGTGATACAATTCTCATGTGTAATCAACTGATTGGAATTCTACAGAATAGGAGACATTCACATGAAGCTTAATATTGCCATCTGTGATGACGAAAACTACATATTGACTCATACAGCATCTCTAATTGATATATATCAGTTTCAACATTTAGACACGAATCTCTCTATTGATTGTTACGATTCCGGCGAAGCTTTATTAAAAAATTATACACAAGCACGACAATATCATATCATTCTGTTAGATATCGAAATGCCCGGACTGAACGGAATAGAGACTGCCCGTAAAATACGCAACAAAATTGACAGAAATGTCATAATTGTATTCATCAGCAGTTATCCTGAATATATGCAGGAAAGCTTCGCTGTACACCCATACTTCTTCCTGCAAAAGCCTGCTACTCAGGAAAATATGAATCGACTATTAGATGAAATCATAGACGAGTTTACCAGTTCCACGCATATGTGCACTCTCATAGATATGGAAGATATACAACATACCATTTACCTAAATGATGTACTCTATATCCACACCTATAACGCCCGGAAAGAATTGCTATCCTTTCATCTTCCAGACAATGAACTGCACACCAAAGGACAACTGACAGAATGGGAAACTAAGCTGCAAGATTATCATTACATTTCCTGTTACCGTGGATACCTGGTAAATCTTGCCCACATACACTATATGACAAAGAACCAGTTAATCTTGAATAATAACGAATCCATTCCCTTAAGCAGAACAAAACGTAAACTCATTCAACAACTTTTTTTAAACCAGATTATTACATTAAAATAATCAGAAAGGAATTCTTATGCATTACCTAATTACTGCTATACTCTGCATATTTGATGCTTTTACCGTTCTGACATATATGAACGGAATCTTTACTTCCCGCAGGGAAAATATATCGAATATTGGATTCTATCTGTCCTTTGCCATAGCGGAAATACTATTATTAGGTAATGTTTATCTATTTGTAACATTAGATTCCGCTCTTTCCGCTACGATCACGTCTTTATTCAGTCTGATAACCAATTTCTGTCTCACATTTTTATACAAATCAAATTGGAAAGAACGACTATTTACTTGTATCTCATTTCAGATTTTTGTCCTGATTTCTGAATATCTGCTAACCGTCTTAGTGAATCTTGTAAACCCGAATTT
>HF987880.1:16798-38044 GCA_000431135.1 Clostridium sp. CAG:590 | reverse complement strand
TAAACCCGAATTTATTACAGTCCATCGGCACTTCTCTTTTCATTACCTTCATGGATTGCTTGTCAAAAATATTGCTATTCACAATCGTTTTACTCGTGATTTCTTTCTGGAAACAACAGTTTCAACAATACCCAAAGGAATATAATATTCTCCTTTTTGTGACACCGCTTATTACCCTTCTGATCCTTTTATTCTCGCCGATATCTCAGGATAATGCTATGCAATATCGATTCTTTTTTGAATCACTCTGCATCTTGCTGTCCATACTTAACATCTGTAATTATATACTTTTACAACGTACTTTCCGTTACGCACAATTTCAGATAGAAAATGCCCAATTATCCCAACAGATTCAGTTTCAGGAAGAAAAATACCAGCAAATTAGTGCTGCATATCAGAACTGCCGACGCATTGTACATGATGTTGATAAACAGTACAATACACTCCATCAGCAACTGAAACAGCAAGCATACGCCGAATTAGAAAGTTTTCTATCAAGTGCCAAAGCAGATCTGAAAGCAAATTCTACTAAATACAACACTGGTAATCTGGTCATCGATTCCTTTCTGACTAACTACGATATTCTTGCTCAAAATCATAATATATCCTTTGAATCCATTCTGAATGTAACACCGAATGATATTCCTTTAAATAATTATGAACTAAGTATCGTAATGGGCAACCTGTTAGATAACAGTCTGCATGCCTGTCAGACTCAGACTGCACCAATACGTTATATTCATGTACACATGGTAACATCCAGCCAAAAACATTTTATCATCAATATTACTAATACAAAAACTCCGGTTCTCTCACATACCGTTCCTCCTGTAAACTATCCGAATCTGTCACATGGATACGGTCTTGAAAATGTCAGACGAATTGTTGATGACAAACATGGAACAATCCACTGGGAAGATGAAGGGGACACTTTTATCGTGAAACTCATGGTTCCGATCATTAAGAAAAAGAACGGTCATTATATGTAATTCTCTCCGATCACATTGATCTGACACATCTTCATAGTCTCTAATGCTGCTACATGCGTAGCAGGCGTGACTCCCGCACAACAACTTGCATCTACCGTGATCTCCACCTCCGGAAACTCTGCCTTTAAGATCAACGCATTTGATACAACGCAGATATCCGTACATAGACCAACCATCTCAATCTCATCGAAGGTTCTGTCCTTCCAATGTGTCCAGCCAAATGTCGGCTTATCAATATACACTGCACCCTCTGTCTCTAAACCGTCTGCAATCTGCCAGCCTTTCGTACCTTCTATACAGTGCTCCACCGGTAATTTCTTGCCCTCCGGCGTATTCAGATAATCTGTCTGGTGTGTATCTCTTGTAAAAATAATCTCATCCCCACGTTCTTGATATTCTCCGATCTTATTTCTTACATTCTGCACAATAGCCTGTGCTTCTTTCGTTCCAAGTGAGCCGTTAATAAAATCATTCTGCATATCAACTACGATCAATGTCTTTCTCATTATAAAATCTCCTTCTCTTTGTACTACTAAACTAATTCATGCTTGGTCTGCATTTTGCTGTAATGTGTGGTACAACAATTCGAAATACCTGCACATTCTCTGTCATTGGTTGCGTGATGACAAATTCCCGTTTGGTCTGTGTCTGCATTAAAATCTGCAATGCTTCTATCTTCCTCGCAGTATCGGTCACAATCTCCGCTTCTCCCTCTCCCATAATGCTTGCATAAGAAGAACCATAATTGCATGGTATCTCTCCACCACTCACATCCGACACATCTGTTTCAATCTCAATAAATACCTGTGGATTCTTTGCAATCACATCACATTTTCTACCTTCTTTTGCACCATGTGTATAGAGCACTAACACTCCGTTTTCATATTGATAACCATAGTGCATTGGCACAACATAAGGTCTTCCATTATCCACCATTCCGATATGCACCACCTGTGCGTGTTCTAACATCTCCCGTATCTTATCTTCGTCTTTTACTTCACGGTCCATTCTTCTCATCTTCATACACTCCTTTCTTATCAAAAATATAAAAATGGAAAAGGACAGATGACGCCTCATTCAAACGTCTCTGTCCATACACATTATAAAGGAGTATATTATACCCGTCAAGAAAAATACAATTCCTCTCTGCTATATTCTACACGCAATGCAATAGTGCCAGAATGTCATTGCCATGATCCATGTAAGTAACGCAACGATCAATTCATATTTTACCTGAAGCACCAGCTCTTTTACCTCATATTCCCGCTGCACCACATCATTTTCCTGTTCGATCATCCCTCCCACTTTTGCAATCTGTTCACGCTGCGCACTTGTCAGATCTCCTTTGGAAAATGCCACCATCTGATATTCACCGCTTTGTGCCCCCTGCCAGGCTGTCACAATCTGTGGTGTGTCTGATATCCATCCATCTTTCTTTATCACCATTTTTGCCGTGCGATATTCCGTCACCTTCTCTTCTTCCTGCGGTGCTTGCTGATATTGCATCTCTAATATAATATTCTCCGATTCTCCAGTGCTTTTCAGGGATACGTCCTGTTCCATAAATGCATCCTGTAATTCCTTGTATGCAGCTTCATTGAGATAAAAACATTTCTCTCCGTCCTGATCTGTAATCCCATATACCTTCTGCAAATACTCCCTCGAAAGTTCCTGAAAAGAAGATGAAACCTCAACTCCACGATAACGCAGATTGATCTCCCCTGTTCTGCCATCACTGACTGCAAGTACATCAGAAACACCATCCCATCCCTGTTTTCCGCCTGCATTTGTCTTTGTATTTACGATCTGGTATTCAACCGGGCTGTGAATCTCACGATACATCTTCACCCCATAATAACATGCCCGTCCAAAGCAGATGACACCCACACATACCATTGCAAACCATATCTTGACTGCATCATTCTGTTTTCTAAGCCTTCGGAACTCTCTTATTTTCATTCTGCATCCTCTTTTACATCCACTGCTGTTTCCACCTTGCGTGACCATCTGTATCGTAGTATAAATAAGGTAATTCCGGCAACAATGATAACCAAGATCACTGCGATCAGAATCCACCACTGTGTTGTATTATCCACTGTCTCTTCCTGTTTTTCTTCATTTAACGGAGATAAGATTGAAGTCTCAAATGTCTGCTCTATCGTTGCTTCCGTTCCTGTTTCATCCTCATAATAAACCGTAATGGTTCCGGTTGTTTTTCCGTACAGACTTTTCCCGGACTTTCCCTCCGCAGTCAGTTCTGTACTACCGGACATTGCAGTGCCTGCCTCCATATCCCCGATAAATGCCGTCTTACTCGCGGAAATTCCATCTGCTTCAATTGTCGCACGCACGTTATATATTTTTCCCCGTCCAAGGTTCATCACCTGAATATCGGTTGCGATGGTCTCTCCGATCTGAATCTCTTTGGGAATCGACACCTTATCCAGTTCTACCTTCATAAGCTGATCGACTGTAACCGGAACCGTTCCCTGTGCTGTATAAGTATTTCCCTTTGCATCTGCATAATCCATTGTAACCGGAATCACATATTGTCCCTGTGCAACATCTGCCCGGACACGGAATTGATACGATACGGTTTCCGTTTTTCCGACTCCGATCTGCTCCACATAAATACTGTCTGATGCACTCTCTAACTCAAATTGTTCCGCTGTTCCCAACGTCACTAACATGTTTTTCGCAATATCCTGTTTGCTGGTATTTTTAAGATTCAATTCAACCTGAACCGAATCGCCCGGACAGATTGTATCTTTTGAAAATGTAACGGTCTCGATCATGACTTTCGGTGCAAATACCGGTGCTTCCGTCGAAGCAGAATCTCCTGTATCCACCGTTTCTGTCGTTGCACCCTTTCCATCCTTGATCGTAATATATACATTAAAATCCTGTTGCAACTCATTTCCATTTACATCCTGCGTCTTTACCGTGATCGTGACTGGATAACTTCCATTCTGCCGGTCTTTCTTTAACTTTAACGAATACACGACCAAATAACTATCAATGGAATTTCCGTCAGATATCGCGTGGCTTTGCAGCTTGACATCTTTTTCAAAATTCTTTCTCTCAAACGGACAGTTTTCCATTTCCCCCAGCGTAAGACTTGTCTTAATCCGATTGTCCTTCAGCTCCACATTCGAAAGCAGCGGGAGCACCACCTTAACCGTTCCTTTTTTTACTTTTGGTACATAACCCTTTGCATAGGTCTGATCCATTCCATCATATAAATGATTATTGTCAATATACAATGCATTTTCTGTCGCCCCGGTCTGTTCCGAAGTTTCTTCCTTGTCCGTTCCCGTTTCGGTTGCCTGCACCGTCCATCCACCAAATGTCAGTGTAACCAGACACACTGCTATCATCCACATACTTATCCATTTCTTCATTTGCCTTTTCGCTCCTCTTTCCATGTAAGATCCATTACATCGTCACATAATTCCTCAATATCCTGTGCATTGTGGCTTGCCAGAAGAATGGCTTTACCATCTGCCTTTAACTGTTTTAGCAATTCCCGGATCTCTACCACTCCGTAGCGGTCTAAGCCGTTAAACGGTTCGTCTAAGATCAGGATATCGGGATTTTCCATGATTGCCTGTGCAATTCCTAACCGTTGCCGCATTCCCAATGAATATTTTGAAACCGGCTTTTTCATGTCCGGATCTAATCCGACCTTTTGCATTGTTGCCCGAATCTCTTCTTTGCCAATCCGTGCTTTCAGAGATGCTAATATCTTCAGATTCTTGTATCCGGTCAGATTCGGTAAGAATCCCGGTGTCTCAATGATCACACCAAGATGATCCGGGAAATCCACATCTTTACCGACACGTTTTCCATTGACCTCGATCACTCCGCAATCACATTTTAAGAATCCACAAATACATTTCATCAGTACCGTTTTGCCACTTCCATTATTGCCAACAACTCCATAGATCTGTCCCTCCGGAATGGTAAAACTAATATCCTGTAGCACCTGTTCTTTTCCAAATGCCTTATATACATGACTTACTTTAATTCCTTCCATCCTGTTTTCCTTTCTATCGTTTCACAGTTCCCGTAAATTGGAATGCATAATTTCTTATTTTAAGAAACGAACACACTGATAACATAAAGCTGACTCCTGCAAAGAACAGATATGACGTTGTAAGCTTTGGCAGATTATCATATCCAAAATTGTGCATATAATAGGTTGCATGATTAAGTGGTGATATCCACCCGTAAATGATATTTGCAAACCGGATATTATCAAGTGATATTCCAAACCACTGTGCAACAATGTCCGGACTCAGCAAAATCCCAATACCGGTAAAGATCACGCCACCGATCATTCCTGCATTATTTCTACACAAATTTAAAAACAAGATAACGCTCGCCATACTGACTGCATAACCAATCATCAAAAAAAAGATATGCATGGTACATTGATATGGATTCGTCAGCTCCAATACCTTCACATATGCCGGTATTGCAATCGTCCGTCCAATATCCGAATATCCCAAAACGGCTGCGGTCTTACTCCATAGATTTGCCGGATAGGAATACTTTGCAGATAATATCACGGTCGAACACAGAATAAAAAATACCAGTATGACCGTTGCTCCGATCAAATACACGATCTGCCCTGCCAGCCATGTAAACCGGTCTGTCCGGATCATATAGTATGGTACTTCGTTTGACAGATTGGGCATATCTGCAAAAAGCAGCAATAACAGCAAAGAGATCGTCATAACAGACTGCGCATCACCAAATGTCCAGATAAACGGCTCCAATCCCTGTAAAGTCGTATTGTGCTGTTCGGCAAATTGAATCACCTTGTCAGATAACAGGAAACTGCATACAAATGCAAGCAGAAAGCACAAAATAATCTGTGGATTCCGGTGCCATTTTCTAAAATTAGAACCTGCTGTCAGCAGAATCTGTCTCACTCTATACACGCTCTATGCACCTCCAAAGTATTTCATAATATATCATTGCAAGAATGATCAGCAGACCTCCACAAAGTATCAATATTCCACCATGATCAAATACCCAGGTATGCTTCGGCAGAATCCATTCTTCCGGATCGATACAATATAATTCGGTGAAGTATCGTTCCTTCACGATCACAAGCAGATAAAACAATACAAACGATCCGCCATATGCAACATAACGGCTTTTCGACACCGCCGCAAGAGTGGCTGCACATAACGCCCATAGCATACCGGAAGAAAACAGCAATCCGATATCCAATATCTCTGCCTTGTCTTTTAACATTTTTCCATATATCCATCCCGCTGCCGCAAGCAACGTTCCGCCACTTAATGCACATGCAGCTATTTTCCCAAATATATACGCCTTTTTCCCACATCTTGGTATATATTCCTTCAGGTATCCGCTTTCCATATCCGTAATCCAGGCTGTCGAATACGGTAAAGATACCACAAGCGGAACACTGATTGGAAACAGATCCGAATCAGGACCTGCTTTGCATAGAATCAGACATTCCAGCAAAAAACCGATCCAGAAATTCGGACTGCGAAATGCCCTGACACAATCCGTTTCAAAACTATTCATACCTAATACCCTAATGTTCTGTTAATAACCGTTCCGTCAATTGCATTGATCGACAGAATATTACCGGTCTGTTCCATTCCATATTCATTGACAATCGTTCCCTCAAAATCCCACACCGGAACAATCAATCCGGTATCAAAGCGATCCTTTTCACTGATTCTGGTATAGACCAGATTGACATTCGTTACATCGATCACTGACTTACCGGTATCCTCCGTTGGAGCATTTTCAATCACTACCATCTCTTCAAATGTATTCTTAATCTCCTCAAAGGATTTGATATTACTCTGTTCTACCACCGTCTCATCAATGGAGATTGGTGCACCATACTGGAACTCTACAATTCCTTCATCATTTACCGCAACGGCAATGGCTTCGGAGTCCCACATCTTCTTCACATAATCATCGCCCCGCCATTCATCTACCAACTTCTGTCCGGCGGTATTATCCACAATCACTCCATCCAGATTCCGCAAATAAATAAATTGGTAAAAGGATCGATATTCTCTTGTATCATCTCCTTTGAGTGGAGAATACAACTGTGCACAATAATCTTCTTCCGTACACTCAAAATCTCCCAGTCCTAATTTGTCGATCAACTCATCCGCCTGCTTTTTTGCATCCTTCTGTGACAGATTGCATGTTTCTTTCTTCGTAGGTGTAATACCACTTGTGTCACCCATGACCTGTTCCCAATCCGGTTCCTTGCCTTTTTCATACGAGATTGCATCATGTGCCCCCGGTGAGGTAAGCACTACCTTCGCCTGGGAATCATACATGTTCTTATTCTTACAATAACGGATACAATTTCCATAATTCTCATTATTCTGCATATATACTGATATATAAGTATCATTTGCTCCATCATTGACCCCATAATAGATCTCACCGGTTGGATTCAGATCCTTTTCCCATTGATAGAAATTATCATCCGGATTGGCATCTGCTAACTTCTCCACACTATGCAAGGTATTATCCGATGGATAATCTGTTATTGTGAGCTTATCTGGTGCCTGCTCATATGCCTGCTCTGCTTGCGTCAACTGATTCTGATACTCTTCCTTATACTGTGCCAATGTCTCTTCATCCGGTATATCGTCCTTCCCTACTTTCAGATCCGCAATCATTTGTTTGGTATACTGAATCTGTCTGGCTATATCCGCTTTCGTATCCTGTTCTGCGACATTTCCATCATAAAGCTGAATTCCCGGTGTCAATACCTCCTGCACTTTATGTAACAGTTCTTCATTCAGTTCCTTCTGGCTGACCCGGTATACCGATAGCTGATCCACCTTTGGAATCTCTACCTTCGCGTTCACATCTACTGTCACATGCAGATCGTCATCCTGAATGTGCGTCTCATAAGTATCGTAGTTCTCTATCTCCTTTTCGACATCTTCATATGCGACTGCACCATCTTCGGTATTCTCTGCCTGTTCTAATACTTTGTCTAAATTCTTCTCCTTTACGACCGATTGTTCCGGATTGCTGGCACATCCTACTAGTGATGCTGCCATTACACTTGCCATTATCATTGTTTTCCATGTTTTTCTCATATCATTATCTCCATTCGTTTTATTCAATACCACCTATAAAAAAGGAAAGCGTTCATGCTGGAGATATCGTAGCACAAACGCTTTCATCAAGTATTCATCATTATTTAAACAAATTGTAAACATTACGGGTGTAAAATGATCGTAGTTCCTTTTCCTTCCTCACTTTCAATCTGCATTGTCCAGTTATGCACCTGTAAGATCCGTGTTGTAATTGCCAGTCCTAACCCGGCACCCCCATGTTGTCTGCTTCTTGACTTGTCGATCATATAAAATGGTTCTAAGATCTTCTCCTGCTCTTCCGCCGGAATCCCCCTTCCATGATCGCTTACATAAATGCAGCCATCCTTTACAAGCACAAGTATCTTATCTCCCTGTTTGCTTGCTTTGACCGCATTATCTATCAGGTTTACAAGCACTTCCACAAACAGATCCTTATCCACCTCAAAGGATTGTTCTGCCTCCTGCATCTCTAATGTTACCTGGTGCTGCGCTGCCCGTTCCTTACAGATCGTATACACCAGATGAAACAATTCCTTTGCCGTGACATTCTCCTTCACAAGCTTGTCATCGTTATCTAACAATAATAGCTGCATCATTTTCTTAGAAAGCCGTTCTAACCGGCAGCTCTCTTCATAGATAAAGGATAATGCCTCCTCTTTGTCTTCCTCCGGTAATCTTACCGTAAGCAGCGTCTTCGCATATCCGGAAATAGCAGTTAGCGGCGTCTTTAACTCATGTGTCAGATTACCCATAAATAGCGTCTTGCGCTGCTCTGATTCCTCTAAGCTTCTCGTCCGGATCTCAACTGCCTCCACCATGCGGTTAAAGCTCTCACTCAACTCCCCGATCTCATCCTGCCGCTCAATCGCAATCCGTTGATCGTATTCACCAAGAGCGATCTGGTTGGCAGAATCCCTGAGCTTTTGTAACGGCTTCAACACCTTCGACACCATAATGAACGACGCAATACTTGCAAGCAGGGTACTGATCAGCGTTAATATGATCAGGCTGCCGCCTAATATACGCAGCCGTTCTTCCACATAAGTGATATTCTCCACATAGAATAGTGCATATCCCCCATAGCTTTCCCGATTGCGGTAGATTACATAATAGTCCCCATCCTTTTGCAGATAGGCACAATCCAGATTCCTCGCACTGATATCATATGCCGCCGCTTTGAGATCCTCGTATTCTAATTCCGTATCATTACAGATACCGGTTACATTGTTCCTATCCCCGGTGTTGAAACATGCAATCTGTAACGAACCGCTGCCTTGAGACACATTCTTGATCACATAGGACATCATGTTATCCGTTGGACCTTCTTTGCGTCTTTCATATTTTGCCAGCTTCTCATCCAATGACGTGTAGAATTCCGTTGCCGCCTGCAATGTCTGTATCGCCGCCTCTTCATGAAAATTCTTATCCATGATGACATAAACGGATATACTACATAAAGATGCTGCCAATAAAACTACAATACTACATATCACAATAATCTTTGACTTCAGACGCATAGGCTAATCCTCCAGTCGATATCCCAACTTTGATATCGTCTTAATATGTTCCGACAGATCCAACTTCTTACGCAACTGTCCGATATGTACATCTACCGTCCGTGTCTCTCCCATATAATCGACACCCCAGACCATACGGAGTAATTCTTCCCTTGAAATGGCAATATTCCGGTTCTTCGCAAGGACACACAGTAATTCAAATTCCATCGGTTTTAGAGAAATCTCCATTCCATTCTTGCGCACCGTATGTTCAGCAAGATTGATCTCTAAGTCAAGAATCTGTATGATATCGCTGTTCTTCTTTGTCCGTTCCAACACTTTTTCCATGCGCACCATCAGTTCCAACATTTCAAAAGGCTTCACAATATAGTCCTCTGCGCCATCCCGAAGTCCCTGTACTTTCGTACCGATATCATCCCTTGCTGTCAGAAAAATGACCGGAATCCCATAACCTTTTACCACCGGAAGTAATTCCAATCCGTCCATCCCCGGAACCATAATATCCAGTAATGCCATATCATACGCATGGTCACTCTCTAAAGACTCCGCAGCCTCTTTTCCGTCCTGAAACATTACAATGTCATATCCCGCCACTTTCAGATTCATCGCAATCATTTTCGCAATCGCAATCTCATCCTCCACGATCAATACCCTGTTCTTTGCCATAATCTGCCTCCTTACAATGCCTTCTCATAGCACAACCAGTCATGCTCGTAGCCGAACCATTCTCCACGATTCTCAAATCCGAGTGGTTCATATGCCCGCAATGCCCGTTCATTCGTCTTGGATACCAGAAAGTGTACACTACCATAACCCCTTTGGGCAAGCTCTTTCATACCGGATTGCAATAACTGCTTTGCAATTCCCTGATTCTGATATGTCGCTTTCACCACCAGTCTGGCAAGCTCCGCTCCCGGCTGCAATTCCTTTGTCCAACAAGGCAGTTTCCCAACAATCTCATCTGCATCGACCGCTATTGCACCAACAATCTCACCCTCTGCCGTCTTCATACAGAACAAATCGCCTCGTATCCAATCTGCACGCGTACACTCTGCATCCGGATACCCTTCATCCCAGGTACACCCCGGACTTCCGATTGCGCTCGCATATAATGCACGGATTGCTTCCAGATCCTTTTCATTTGCATTTTGAAATACATAATTTTCCATAACATCTTCTCCTTCCGTTTCAGAGAGAATGCACTACGGTCGGCATGAAAATCCAATTCCAAGTCCTCCCGGTCCGATATGACATGCAATTGAACATGCAAGCGGATCACTCAGCACTTCCATATCCGGAAAAGCTGCCTGAATCTCCTCCACCCACTGTGCTGTCTCTTCGGCATCTGCACTGGATGCCGCTAACAAATGCATATTTCCCTCTTCGCATTCTGTCTTGTACTCTGTCTCAAACAGATGCTTTACCTGCGCGATCATCTCTGCCTTTGCTTTCTTCTTGCCTCTGCACTTTGTTACAACATCCAATGTACCGGTATCAAAATAAAGAACCGGCTTCACGCGTAGCAAATCACCTACGATTGCAGTAGACGCAGAGATTCTTCCCCCATTTTTCAGATATTGCAGATTATCTACCGTAACAAAGATTCCCTTCCGTTTCTTTGCGTTTTCTAAGCGTTCCATTATCTCTTTTGCAGAAAGTCCTTGTTCTACCAGCTCCTGTGCATCTAATACCGACTGATGCGTTAACGTTGATACCGTTCCATTATCTACAACAAAAACCTTATCTCTATATGGCTCCTCTTGTGCTAACATCTTAGCCGTTGCACAGGATCCACTCAGTCCACTACTGATTGGAATATACACAATCTCATCATGATCATTAAGTACCTGATCCCAGATTTCTGTCACTTCGGCAGGTGAAGGTTGGGATGTACTCACCTTATCCATCCGTTTCAATCGTTCCATAAACTGCTCATACGTCAGATTCCTGCCCTCATAAAAACATTCATCTTCAATATAAAATGGCATCGGCAATACATGGATTCCCATCTGTGCTGCCTGTTCCTGCGTAATTCCGCTATGACTATCTGTTACAATTCCAATCTTGTGCATTCTTCTATCTCCTTGTCTTATATTCTGCCAATTGTGAGATTCCATAATTCTATTCATCTAAATACAATGCGTTATATCCGGAAACACTATTCACAATCACCCAATAATAGACAATGTGTATTACATCGTCTATTATCAACCTAAATACAACAGAATATAGCACAATTTTGTTGACGTGTCAACATTTCACCTCTGACTACCGATCACATTTCGCCTCTGGCTACTGATCAAACTTCTCTTTAACATAACGGTGCAAATACCCGCAGCAGCCCATCAAAAAACCAGCGAAATGCATACTTCTTAATATCGTATGGCTGCATTTGTACACATTTCTCTAAAGTCGCCTCATAATCTGCCTTAATCTCATGTATGATCTGCGATTCATAAAACAACGAATTATTCTCAAAATGCAGAAAAAGACTTCGATAATCCAGATTTACCGTTCCCACTGTGCAGATCCGATCATCAAATATGCAAGCCTTTGCATGAACAAATCCCGGCTGGTATTCGTAAATCTTCACCCCTGCATCCAACAGCTCCTGATAGTAACTATGTGACATCCGGAATATGATCTTCTTGTCCGGAATACCCGGCATCAGAATCCGCACATCCACACCACGTTCCGCCGCCCTTACAAAAGCTTCCATCAAACCATCTCCCAGCATCAGATACGGCGTATAGAACCATGCATAATCGACCGCCTGTGATAGCAGATCTATATACAGATCATTGCTGATCGAATCGATCCGAAGCGGTGAATCATAATAACTTATCACATAACCATCCTTTTGTTCCGGTATCTGAACCGGCTGTAACTCATGTCGCTCAGGCAGCTCATCATTCTTATCGCAAAATGCACACCAGAATTCTTCAAACATCAACACATAATTCATAACTGCCTGTCCGGTCAGTCGAAAACCAATATCCTTCCAATGGCCATACTTCTCATATTCATTGATATATTCATCCGCCAGATTAATTCCTCCGCTGTATGCAACTCTGCCATCTATAACCAGCATCTTCCGATGATCCCGGTAATTAAGCGTTCCTTTGATCGCATATAACGGATTAAATGTATGACAATGGATTCCCATCTCCCGCCAATGGATTCACATCTCCCGCAGCTTCTTTGCATCCTTTTTCGAATAAGTTGATATACTTCCCAGATCGTCATACAACACACGGACATCTACTCCTTGTGCCGCCTTCTCAGCAAGTATCTCAACGATAGAGTCCCACATTTTTCCATGTGCAACAATAAAGTATTCCACATAAATATATTCTGTTGCAGACCTGAGATCCGCTATCATATCCGGATACATGTTATCTCCTAACGGATAATATGTAACCTGTTCATTCGGCACAACCGGAAGATTCGTCCTGTTACATAAGATCTGTATTGTCTGTGCTAACCGGATGTCGTCCTGTTTGATATCTTCAACAATCTGGCTACAGTCTATTTTCCTGTTCTGCTTTACTCTCTGTAATCTCTGCAAGATTGGACGTCCTGTCCTTTTATTTCCCAGTTCCAGATAAAGTACCGCTCCTAATATCGGTAATGTCAGAAGCACCAGCAACCATAAAATCTTATATGTACCCTCATCTCTTTTAATAATAATGAACAGCACAAACAGAAACGTACATATCGATAATACTGTAATCACTATCGTTGCATACTTTGCAAGCCAGCTCATCAAGATGCACATCCACAATACCTGAATAATGACTGCCGGTACAATTGCCAATATCCGTCGTATTATCTTACCCATAGAAACCCTCCTTTTTCTCTATAATAAGCCTCCGATCGTGTATACGATCCATGCTGCAATCCATGCAATCACGCATTGTCCCACAACCACAAGAATTGCCCATTTTCCACCTAATTCCCTCCTTACGGATGCAATTGCTGCCACACACGGTGTATATAACAGACAGAACACAAGCAATGCAGCAGCACCGACCGGTGTCAGCACCGCAAGCAATTTCCCGGTAGTACCAAACAACACAGTCAACGTAGATACTACACTTTCCTTTGCCATAAAACCAGTGATCAACGCTGTCGAGATTCGCCAGTCTCCAAATCCAACCGGGTCAAAGATCGGGGCGATCCATCCGGCGATCATTGCCAGGATACTATCCTGAGAATCTGCGACAAGATTCAACCGTAGACTGAAGCTTTGCAAAAACCAGATTACAATAGTTGCCATGAAGATGACTGTAAATGCTCTCTGTAAGAAATCTTTTGCCTTTTCCCATAACAATTGGGCTACATTCTTAGCTCCCGGCATGCGGTAATTCGGAAGCTCCATAACAAACGGAACCGGTTCGCCCTTGAACATCGTCCCTTTCATAATCAACGCCATTACAATTCCCATTATAATTCCAAAGAAATATAATATGATCATCACAATCGCAGCTTTTTTCGGAAAGAATGCTGCCGCAAAGAATGAATAAATTGGCAGCTTCGCAGAACAGCTCATAAACGGTGTCAGCAATATTGTCATCTTACGATCTCTCTCAGAAGATAACGTACGGGAGGCCATCACTCCGGGCACCGTACACCCAAAACCGATCAGCATTGGAACAATACTTCTACCGGATAAACCGATCTTACGAAGCAATTTATCCATAATAAATGCAACTCTTGCCATATATCCACTATCTTCCAACATTGACAGGAAGAAAAACAGCGTAACAATAATCGGAAGAAAACTCAATACACTTCCCACACCGGTAAAGATACCATCAATGATCAGGGAATGTAATACTCCATTCACCTTAAGTGTCGTCAGGCCCTGATCAGCCATGCTCGTAAGTGCCGCTACGCCCTGTTTTAACAGTGATTGTAACAATGCTCCGATCACATTAAATGTCAGCCAGAACACCAAACCCATAATGGCAATAAATGATGGAATACCCGTATATTTTCCAGTCAGTACCTTATCTATTCTCCGGCTTCTGGCACGTTCTTTACTCTCATGCGGCCGGATCACTGTCTGTTCGCATGCCCGTTGAATATAGGAAAACCGCATGCTCGCAATTGCCGCAGCCCGGTCCATCCCGCTCTCTTCTTCCATCTGTAGATTAATATGCTCTAATGTCTCCTTCTCATTCTGACTAAGATTCAACTTATCCAATACCAGATGATCATTTTCTGCTAATTTACTCGCAGCAAACCGTACCGGAATTTCTGCCTTTCCTGCATGATCCTCAATCAGGTGCATGATGGCATGAATACAGCGATGAACCGCACTTTCTTCTCCGGAACCATCTGCACAGCAAAAATCAACCTCCTCCGGAGGTTCCTGATACTTTGCCACATGAATTGCGTGACTCACCAATTCCTCAATTCCCTCTCCTTTTGCAGCAGAAATCGGAATCACCGGTACTCCTAAAAAGGCTTCCATCTCATTTACAAGAACCGATCCCCCATTCTCCCTCATCTCATCCATCATATTAAGAGCTACCACCATCGGAATATTCAATTCCATTAACTGCATGGTCAGATACAGATTTCGTTCCATATTTGTCGCATCTACAATATTGATAATTCCTTTCGGCTTGTCTTGAAGCAGAAACTCTCTTGTCACAATCTCCTCACTACTATAGGGAGACATTGAATAAATCCCCGGCAGATCTGTAATACAGGTATTCTCATACCCCTTGATCATACCATCCTTCCGATCCACGGTAACACCCGGGAAATTACCCACATGCTGGTTAGATCCGGTCAATTGGTTAAATAATGTCGTCTTACCACAGTTCTGATTTCCGACCAGTGCAAAAGTTAACATAACATCATCCGGTAACGGCTTCTCATCTGCTTTGGAATGGAACTTACCACCTTCTCCAAGTCCCGGATGTGGTATATCCATTTTCTCAGCCGGTCTTTTTACAGTAACTTCTTCCTTATGAGCTGCACCTACCTGAATCTGACCTGCATCTTCTAGCCGGATTGTCAACTCATATCCATGAATTCTTAACTCTACAGGATCTCCCATCGGAGCATACTTCACCACCGTCACCTCTGTTCCCTGAATCAATCCCATATCCAGAAAATGCTGACGCAGTGCACCGCTTCCACCTACCTCAATAATGGTTGCAGTTTCTCCAATCTGTAAATCTTTAATTGTCATCTTTTTTCTCCTAAACAAACACGTACATTATGTAAACTGCAAGTCACAGACCATTTTCCCGTCCGGACAAAAACAGGCCCAGAATATGGCTTTCCCCTTCCATACTCTGTGCTTGTCTATCATAGCACACAAAAGTTTATACAACAATACTTTCATTATCTATATTCTACTGTACTATATCCTCCACGATCTGTTCTGCTGTTAAATGATTCTCTTTCAAGACTTCATTTACATCATAACGATCTAAGAATTCCTTTTTCAATCCATAATTATATACCTTTACATCCGAATTACCATAGAACCTTGCAATCTTCTCTCCAAAACCGCCGTCTAAGATTCCATCCTCAAGTGTAATGACTACATCATGATCTCTCTTGAGTTCCTCCAACAGCGCTTCGTCCACGCCTGTAATATAATATGGATTGATCACGGTCGCATCAATATTCTTCTCTTCTTTAAGCTTCACTGCCACTTCCTTTGCTAACGAATAGAAGGTTCCGAGTCCGATCACAGCAACCTTACTTCCTTTTTGTGTCACCTCATAAGTATTAAGCTGTGAGAAATCCTTTGTAACAGCCACTCCGTCTGATACCAGCTCTCCTCCCGGTACACGAATCGCAACCGGATGCTCCGTCTGTGCAATACTCCAGTCAAGCATTGCCAGATATTCCTCTTTCGTGGTTGGTGCCAGATATACAAGATTCGGGATATTCGAGATCATTGGAATATCAAAGATTCCCAAATGGGTTACATCATTCATGCCATACACCGAAGCCGCATATATGATCAAAGTTGCCGGACTGTTATTGATACACAGATCCTGTGATAACTGGTCATAGGTTCTCTGCACAAAAGAACTGTAAACCCCGTATACCGGTTTTCCACCATTCTGGGCGATTCCGGATGCGAATGCTACCGCTGTCTCTTCTGCAATTCCTACATCGACGAACTGTTTGCCCGCTTCCTCTCTCTTGTCCTTACCAAATCCCATTACCGCCGGTGTTGCAGCCGTAATTGCAACAACACTTCGATCCTCCTTCATCTTTGCAAGCAGATATTCTGCCGTAACATCTGAATAATCTTCGCCTTCCATTGTCATCAACGGTTCTCCGTTTTCTATATGGAACGGCATACACCAATGCCAGTTCTCTTTATTCTCTTCCGCTAAAGCATATCCCTTTCCTTTTAAGGTCTTAATATGCACAACTACCGCTTTCTTACTATCCTTCACAGATGTAAATGCATCAATTAATGTCTTGACATCATTTCCTTCATCCACATATACATAATCCAAACCCATTGCCTTAAACAGATTACACTCTGCCTGTCCTTTTGTCTCACGCAATAGCTTCAGATTCTGATACAATCCTCCATGATTTTCAGCAATCGACATGTCATTATCATTAACCACTATGATCAGATTACCACCTAATTCAGCCGCATAATCCAATCCTTCTAATGCTTCTCCTCCACTTAATGAGCCATCGCCGATCACAGCAATAACATTTCCGTCTTTTCCGTTCAGATCTCTTGCTTTGGCAAGACCACACGCAAGGCTGACAGAAGTTGAAGTGTGTCCGATTATAAAATGATCATGCTCGCTTTCTGCCGGGTTACTGTATCCCGATACATCATCATATTTCTCTTCATAAAGATACGCGTCCTTTCTGCCTGTAAGCATCTTGTGTGGATACGTCTGATGTGACACATCAAATACCATCTTATCTTTGGGAGAATTAAATACATAATGAAGCGCAATCGTTGCTTCTACCATACCAAAATTCGGTCCAAAATGACCGCCATGAATACTTGCACGTTTCAATAGGGCGTCCCGCATCTCCTGTGCCAATACATGCATCTGATCTACTGATAATTTCTTTACATCCTCTGGTCCATTAATATTCTCTATATACATTTATCATCGTCCTCCCATGTTAATTTTCCTGTCTGAACTGCCACTTCGTATCTGGATATTTTGTAGTTCAACTTATTGATTGCCTTTTCCAACTGTGCTTTTTGTTCCTCCAGGCTCTCCCTCTGCTCCTGCAACAATTGTAATCTTGCAGCAAAGGTTGTATCTCCCTGCTGATACAACTTGACATATTCAATCAAGGCTTCAATTGGCAGTCCCGCACTTCTCATCCCCTTACACAATCCGTTATCTCACAATACCGATCACATAAGGGGTTCCTATTCTTTCAATCTTATTTTACTCTGACGCCTGAAGTTCCTCCAACGCCTCTCTCACGATCAGATATCTCTGTTCTACCTTCTCAAACAAAGACTCCCAGCCGTTCAACTGCTCAAAACTATCATCCTGCAGGAACTTTAAGGCAAATCTTTTTCCCTCTTAACGGCTCTTTATTCATTCCTAATAGTTATTGATGTTTTACAAGCTTATATAATTCTTCTGCCGCTATTCTCACCTTTGCAACCGGAATGTTTTCCTTTGGAAAGCAATAATATAGTTGTTCCATATCTCCTATACATATTACATCTCCTATTTCATACCAATAATAGTCTGCATATAGACTGTAAGATACTTTCGCCGATTGGTGATATGCTAACTTTCCCTCACATCCTGTTAAATAAAATCCATTCTTATCATGTTGTAACTTTCCCTCTCCAACCTGATAAACGGCTTTCATATCATGCATAATACAAATATCCACAGGCACATCCAATTGATACCTGCCATCTGCAATCTCTTTTTGAACCTCTTCTCTCTGCCATTGATACCAATCTGGAATATGGGTAAATGCTGCGTCTCCCATGGTTGTTTTCAAATATCCATACTCTGTCAATTCATATCGCATTCCACAGTGAGCACATCCAATATAGATACCCTTTCCCTGCATGCCATCTTCCCTTCCACAATGCGGGCACTTATATAATACTCTTTCCAGACAATCCGTCCGAAAATCTTCTGTTACCGAAATATGCTTCTCCTGTTGCTCCCGAAAGTTATCAAATGTAAATTCCTCTTTGATCTGTTTCTGCAACTCCCGCACACTTCGGTTACTGATATCCTCTTTCGATAACAAATATGTAACATCCGCATGGACATCCACCTTACGGATCTGCAAATTATTATATAGTGGATCATGCAAAAAAGCTCCATGCGTCCGGATCATAACAACCGGAACCTTTAATAATTTCAGACATTTGCCAATGGTATCCGGTAACGGTGTTGCCGTTCCATCAAAAGTATAACTTGCTTCCGGATACATTAACACAGAGTTACCTAACGTATGTAAGGCATAATACATATCCTTTACCATCTGTACATCCGTTACAAACTTGTTCGTTGGAATACAACCGACCTGACGCATCAGCCATTCTTTTCCTACCAAGCCATCGGATGTGCAGATAATATTAAGTGGTCTGGGATACATCACCGTCTCTGCAATCTTCAGATCAATGAAACTGCTATGATTCATCAAAATAAGACAGGGTTCTTCCGCACCTAACCGTTCCATACCGTGCAACGAATAGGTAAACCCTGCCTTCTTAAGCTCACTCGCTGATAATGCTTTGATCAACCACCGTAAGCCCTTGATTGGTCTTACCGGATCATAATGCACCCGTCCGGGCATCTTCACCAACTGTTCATATGCTATCTTCTTTGTCTTAATCTTCATATGTTACAACCCCTCATATCTTTAAATCCTTTAAGCTATATGCATACTTTTAAGCCAAAAATATTGTAACACAATTTCACTACATCTTCTATGAATTTTGTCGATTTATATACAAACAAAACAATACATCCTACACATATAACAAACCCCGCAGAGCCGAAACTTTGCGGGGTTCTTAATCATTCTCAATATAATATCAAATGATATCTCACCTGTGTTCTATACAAGTCTGCCTGATAAATTATTTATCAAGAATTGCAGCCTGAGCAGCAGCAAGACGTGCGATAGGTACACGGAATGGTGAACATGATACATAGTTAAGACCTACCTTATGGCAGAACTCGATAGAAGAAGGATCTCCACCGTGCTCACCACAGATACCTAACTCAAGGTCAGGACGTACTGAACGACCCTTTTCAACTGCCATCTGGATCAACTGACCAACACCAGTCTGATCTAACTTAGCAAATGGATCATTCTCATAGATCTTCTTGTCATAGTAAGCATCTAAGAACTTACCAGCATCATCACGTGAGAATCCGAATGTCATCTGTGTCAAGTCGTTAGTACCGAAGCAGAAGAACTCAGCATCCTTAGCAATCTTATCTGCTGTAAGAGCAGCTCTAGGAATCTCAATCATAGTACCTACCTGATACTTGATGTCAGAATTCTTTTCTTTCTTAACTAAATCAGCTGTCTCAACAACAACATCCTTAACGAACTTAAGCTCTTTCTCCTCACCTACTAATGGGATCATGATCTCAGGAACGATATCCTTACCTGTCTCTTCAGCAACTTCAATAGCAGCTTCCATAACAGCTCTTGTCTGCATCTTAGCGATCTCTGGATATGTTACAGCAAGACGACATCCACGGTGACCCATCATAGGGTTGAACTCATGAAGTGCATCACATTTTGCCTTAACATCCTCTACAGTGATTCCCATATCAGCGGCTAATGCCTTGATATCTTCTTCCTCTGTAGGAACGAACTCATGAAGAGGTGGATCCAAGAAACGAACTACCATTGGCATACCCTCAAGAACCTTGTACATAGCCTTGAAGTCAGCCTTCTGGAACTCACCGATTGCTTTAAGAGCTTCCTCTCTCTGCTCTACTGTATCAGAAAGGATCATACGACGGAACTTAGGAATTCTGTCCTCACCGAAGAACATATGCTCTGTACGGCAAAGTCCAATACCTTCAGCACCTAACTCAACAGCCTTAGCTGTATCTGCAGGAGTATCTGCATTCGTACGAACTTTTAACTTTCTATACTTATCAGCCCAAGCCATAACACGACCGAACTCACCAGCGATTGAAGCGTCAACTGTTGGGATATCTCCCTCATAGATGTTACCTGTTGTACCATCGATTGAGATGTAATCTCCTTCGTTGAATGTCTTACCAGCTAAAGTGAACTTCTTGTTCTCTTCATCCATAATGATGTCACCGCAACCAGATACACAGCATGTACCCATACCACGAGCAACTACGGCAGCATGTGATGTCATACCACCACGAACTGTTAAGATACCCTGTGCAGCCTTCATACCTGTAATATCTTCCGGAGATGTCTCAAGACGAACTAATACGACTCTCTCTCCCTTTTCTTTCCATGCAACAGCATCATCTGCAGTAAATACAACCTTACCACAAGCAGCTCCTGGAGATGCTCCAAGACCCTTTCCAAGTGGAGTTGCAGCCTTAAGTGCAGCAGCATCGAACTGTGGATGTAATAATGTATCAAGGTTACGAGGATCGATCATAG
>HF987880.1:0-16788 GCA_000431135.1 Clostridium sp. CAG:590 | reverse complement strand
AAGACCCTTTCCAAGTGGTGTAGCAGCCTTAAGTGCAGCAGCGTCGAACTGAGGATGAAGAAGTGTATCTAAGTTACGAGGATCGATCATAAGAACTGCTTCCTCTTCTGTCTTATGTCCTTCATCAACAAGGTCACAAGCAATCTTAAGTGCAGCAGGAGCTGTTCTCTTACCATTACGACACTGTAACATATAAAGCTTCTTGTTCTCAACAGTAAACTCCATATCCTGCATATCATGGTAATGATTCTCTAAGATATCGCAAACTTTGATGAACTCTTCATAAGCTTCTGGGAATTCCTGCTCCATCTGTGCGATTGGCATTGGTGTACGAACACCGGCAACTACGTCCTCGCCCTGTGCGTTAATTAAGAACTCACCCATTAACTTGTTCTCACCTGTTGCAGGATCACGAGTAAATGCAACACCTGTACCAGACTCATTGTTCAAGTTACCAAATACCATAGGCATTACGTTAACAGCAGTACCCCATGAATAAGGGATATCATTATCACGACGATATACATTAGCACGAGGATTATCCCATGAACGGAATACAGCCTCAACAGCCAACTTCATCTGCTCTACTGGATCTGAAGGGAAATCTTCACCTAACTGGTTCTTGTACTCAGCCTTGAACTGCTCAGCTAACTCTTTCAAATCAGCAGCAGTAAGTTCAACGTCATACTTAACACCCTTCTCCTCTTTCATCTTATCGATAAGCTGCTCGAAGTACTTCTTACCAACTTCCATAACAACGTCAGAGAACATCTGGATGAAACGTCTGTATGAATCGTATACGAAACGTTCAAATGTTGGATCCGGGTTACCTTTGATCATTGCTGCTACTACTTCGTCATTTAAACCAAGGTTAAGGATAGTATCCATCATACCAGGCATAGATGCTCTTGCACCAGAACGAACAGATACTAATAATGGATTCTCAAGGCTTCCGAACTCTTTGCCATTGATCTTCTCCATCTCTTTCACACCGTCCATGATCTGAGCCATAATCTCATCATTGATCTTACGTCCATCTTCATAATACTGTGTACAAGCCTCTGTTGTAACTGTAAATCCCTGTGGTACAGGAAGACCAATGCTGGTCATCTCTGCAAGGTTAGCACCTTTACCACCAAGCAAGTTTCTCATGTTCATATCGCCTTCGCTGAACATATAAACCCATTTGTTTGCCATTTGTTTCATACCTCCTAAGTATTTAATTAATTGTACCAGGGCAAATTAAATAACCCGCCCACAGTCTGTAAACCATTATAGCATATATTGTATAAAATTTAAAAGGCTTTTTTAAGATTTTTAGATATTTTTTCTAATACAATGCATAGGTTCAACGCAAACAAAAAAATGCTATCGGAGAAATCCGATAGCATCCTTAACTCTCTCATATTCTGATTAGTAAATAATACGAACTGCCTTGTCAATTGGTGAATAATCATAACTTGAAATCTTAATACCGGTTGCTTTGTTACTTGCATGAACAACCTGACCGCCGCCAATGTAAATTGCAACGTGTCCATATCCATGGTAGAACAATAAATCACCAGGCTGTAAAGAATCTACACTAACCTTCTTACCGTCTCCTGCCTGTGATGCAGCAGTTCTTGATAAAGAATAACCAAAATGCTTATATACTGACTGTACAAATCCGGAACAATCTGCACCCTTTGTCAAACTGGTTCCGCCATATACATAAGGATTACCTACAAACTGTACTGCATAATCAGCAACAGCCTGTCCACTTGCAGAAGTAGATGAATCCTGCTTCACTGTCTCAGTAGATGTAGACTGATCTTTCACAACAACATCTGTAGAATCCACTGTCTCTTTCTTGGTAGATTCCTTCTTTGGTGACTCTTTCTTAGGTGCCTCTGTTGTCTGTGTTGTAGCAGCCTCTGTTGTCTGCTCCTCAGCTTCCTGTGCAGCAGCTTCTTCCTGCTCCTGTGCAGCTAATGCTGCCTGTTCTTCTTCAACAGTAACTGCAGTCTCATATACATAATCTAAATATACATAATCACTTGATACATAACCAACCTGATCATCGGATACAGCAACTTTCACCCAACCGTTATCCTGACCTAATACAGCTAACGATGCATCTGCATCTGACTGTGTTACAACTTCACTGTCTGTAGACTCATCTGCACGGACATTCAATGTCTCTGCTGTTACTTTGGCAACCTGATCACAATTGCTCTCTATGTACTGTTCTGCATCAGTACCGAACAATAAATAATCATTCTTCACATATCCATATGCATTACCGGAAGAAACGACTGACCATTCGTCTCCTTTTTCTACTACAGTTCCTACATTACCATTATAGAACTTACCAACTACCTCTGAATCCTCAGAAGCCTCAGAACGGATATTCAGATAACTGTCAATATTCGCTACAACCTGATTGCTGTCAACCTTAGCAGATTTCTGTTCAATCTCTGCACTGGCAACTTCTTCTGAAACAGCTTCTGTTGTCGGAGCCTCTGTTACAGCTTCCGTCGTTGCTTCTGTTGTTGCTTCGGCAACCTGTACAGCAGTTCCTTTCTCTAAACTCTTCATATTCGATGTGCCATTCTCAATTGCCTTACTTACAATTGCAGGCGTCTCGCTTACTTGTTCTTTTACACTTGATGTATAGGAAGTTCCACCTAACATAAGCGATAATGCAGCAACTGCTAACATAGAACTTCTTACAATATTCTTCTTCATATTATACCTCTTTTTTATTCGTCCGTTTAATTGTTACAAAAATGTTACAAATTCACCAACATGGTTATAATAACAAAGCTTGTCTCTTATGTCAACCATTATTTTTAATTTTTTCTTGATTTTTCTCATTTTTTGCATCTTTTCTTCCGAATATTTCCATATTATATGTAATACTTATGTCAACTATGTTACATTCTTCAAACAAATGTTACTGTATATGATTTCTTTTTTACAAATCTGATATATTTATTGCTTTTTCCTCTCATATTTCGTATAATCTTAATATAAATGAAGAAAGCCAAATACAACTTTGGAGAAAGGACTAATTAGTTATGGATATGAACAATTTACTAAATGATAATCAATTAATACAATTATTACAAGATTGGTCAGATGCCACCGGTCTTGCTGCGATAGCACTAGATTCCAATGATAACCCAGTTACCAAGGAGATTCATTACACTGAATTCTGTACGAAATACGCAACCATTGACACTTCCATCAAATCCGCAGTCGGACTTCGCGAATTTACCAAAGACATCATTGTCAATGGTCAGAAAGCCGGCACAATCATTGGCGGTCAGGTTCTTACATCAGAGCCGGATGATGACGCTGCTACACGAATTGCAGAAGATGCCGGATTGAATCCGGAGCAATTTGTAGATGCGCTTCACAAGGTTCCCGTTCACTCTGAACAGTCTTTGCAATCTGCTGCCAAGTTATTAGGTGATGTTGTCAATATGCTTTTGAATGCTAATTACGAGAGCCAGCAAGACGGTTCCAAGATTTCCGAACTTGACGAAGACATCGAACGTGCTGCCGGATTGATTCGTGAGATCAACGAAAAGTCTGTTCAGTTAGATAAGATTGAGAGCAAACAGAACATCTTATCCCTGAATGCTTCTATTGAAGCTGCAAGAGCAGGTGAGTTCGGTAGAGGATTTGCGGTTGTAGCCGCAGAAGTTGGTAAGTTAGCTGTCAACTCAGGCGAGATCAACAAATCCATCAAGCAGTCATTAAAAGAATTGACTGCTACGATCAAAGCATTAGAGGAAATAAAATAATCTACATAACAAAAAGCTGCCTGCCGGCAGCTTTTTTTATTGTTAATATTCAAATTTCTTCTCAAAGTATGCTTTCAGGTCAGTAATCTTAATTCTCTCCTGTTCCATTGTGTCACGATCACGAACCGTAACCGCACCATCTTCTTCAGAATCAAAATCATAGGTTACACAGAATGGTGTTCCAATCTCATCCTGTCTTCTATAACGCTTACCGATATTACCACGGTCATCAAACTCACAATTATATAATTTGGACAATTCCGCAAATACCTTTTCCGCACCCTCATTTAACTTCTTAGATAATGGCAGGACACCGATCTTAACCGGTGCAAGTGCCGGATGGAAATGCAATACTGTACGGATATCCGGTTTCTCCTCTGTACCAATATTCTCCTCATCATATGCAGAGCAAAGGAATGCAAGTGTAACACGGTCTGCACCAAGAGAAGGCTCAATTACATATGGAATATATTTGATCTTCTTCTCGTCATCAAAGTAATCCATTGGCTGTCCGGATGTATTCTGATGCTGTGTAAGATCATAATCAGTACGGTCTGCAATACCCCAAAGTTCACCCCATCCAAATGGGAATAAATACTCGATATCTGTTGTCGCTTTACTATAGAAAGAAAGCTCTTCTTTGTCATGATCTCTATATCTGGTCTCTTCCTGATTCATTCCAAGATCTTTTAACCAGTCGATACAGAACTGCTTCCAATATGCAAACCATTCCAAATCCGTATCCGGTTCACAGAAAAATTCAAGTTCCATCTGTTCAAACTCTCTTGTACGGAATGTAAAGTTACCCGGTGTAATCTCGTTACGGAATGACTTACCAACCTGTCCGATACCAAATGGAATCTTCTTTCTGGAAGTTCTCTGTACATTCTTGAAGTTTACAAAGATTCCCTGTGCCGTTTCCGGTCTCAAATAAATTGTATTCTTTGCATCTTCTGTTACACCCTGGAATGTCTTAAACATTAAGTTAAACTCACGGATCTCTGTAAAGTTGTGCTTACCACATGTCGGACAACAGATATTGTTCTTCTCAATGTAATCCGCCATCTCCTCATGAGACCATGCATCTACAGAACCCTCAATTGCAATTCCATGTTCTTCCATATAATCTTCAATAATCTTATCTGCACGGAATCTCTCATGACATTCCTTGCAATCCATCAATGGATCAGAAAAGCTGCCTAAATGTCCGGATGCAACCCATGTCTGTGGATTCATCAATATTGCGCAATCCACACCTACATTGTACGGATTCTCCTGGATGAATTTCTTCCACCATGCCTTTTTGACATTGTTCTTAAGTTCTACTCCGAGATTACCATAATCCCATGTATTGGCAAGTCCGCCATAGATCTCAGAACCCGGATATACAAATCCCCTCGCCTTCGCTAATGCCACAATCTTATCCATTGTCTTTTCCATTTTTCATGCCCTACCTTTTCTTTATTTATATACTATAATTGCATTCTCTTTTCCTGTTGTGGAAGCAATGCCATCTTTTACTTTTACCTGATTGTTGTAATATAAAATGTCACCTTTCACAACAACATCTGTCTTTTCAGAAACACTTAGCACCTTAGCTTTTTTAGTTGCTAAAATATCTGAGACCTTTGCACTCTTACCATCTTCAACAGACTTATATGTACCCGTCATATCTTTTTCTTCACAGGCATCTGCATTTTTCAGTATACAGTCTAAATTATTAAATCCGTTATAGTCCTCCATTCCTTTGTAAGAAAGAACCAGTTTCACCTTACTCATATCTTCTGTATTCAATGATTCATTCCTGACAACTTTCTTGCCCTGCTCGTCATTGTAGTCCGATATCTGTTCGTCAATATATGTCTTCAGATCCTCGGCTTTTACAGAAGAATCCTTATAATCCTCAACCGCAATCTCAACGATTGAACCATTCTTCTTAATAAGTAATGTATTCTTACTATACTTCCCGGCCTCCCTTGCACATCCTGCAAGGCATCCAACCATCAATACGATCACCATTCCGAGCCATATCTTCTTCATCTTATGCACCTCTATATTTTGATTTGATATAATTTCAACTCATATATTCTACAAGAGAATAGATAATATTTCAAGCCAAAGACGAAAGAATTTCTAAAGAGTTAAATTTTTTCGTCACATGTTTGGAAAAATAGCGGCCGATTACCCGGTCAATTTCCGAAAAAACATCATCTGAAACCTGAAACGTATACAATTTGTCAAGCGTTGTACTCAAAATATACTGTATCGTATATATAGCCGACTCTGACATGGAATATACATCCATCCCGGATCCTGCACAATTCTTGCATAACATTCCGTCTCCCGCCGGATAAAATGCCGATACCTGTTTCTCTCCGCATTTCACACAGGAAAATGCCGCCATTGCCTCTCCATCAAATGCCAGTGCCTTTAACTCAAAGATACGCCGGATCAACGGATCAGGAATCTCTTTTCTTCCCAGTGCCTTCAAGGAAAGATATAGCAGATTCAGCATATTGATATCACCAATCCCGTCAACACATAAATATTCCAGTATGTCACAGAAATACGTTCCATAACAGATACCCTCGATATCATTTTTAATGTCGAGAAAATATTCCTTGATCTCTCCGCCGACCAATCGGTAAGCATCAAACCCTTCCATCAGAACAAATGTCCCAAAATTAAACGGTTCGCTCAACCCCAGATACGGACTGTTCGGTTTTCTGGCGCCTCTGGCAAATGCCGTTATCTTCCCTCTTTCTTTGGTAAGGAGAACCAGCCTCTTGTCATAATCGCCAACCGGCATACTGCTTAATACCATTCCATATAGTTCTATCTTATCCCGCAAGTATGCCACCTCCTATTCCTTTCTCCTCTGTGCATCATCCAACATCATGGTCAGTCAGAAATCCGCCTGTCTATTCATTATCCTGCTGATAGCCATAATTCTTCAATAAGAATTCGCTATCCCGCCAGTCTTTCTTGACCTTGACCCATAATTTGAGATTCACCTTGGTATCCAATAGTTTCTCCATATCCATTCGTGCCTGGGTTCCAATCTTTTTAAGCATTGCTCCCTGTTTTCCAATAATGATACCTTTATGGGAGTCTCTTTCACAAATGATCGTTGCATCAATATCTACAATTCTTCCATCCTGTCTGTCCTTCATCCGGTCAATCACAACCGCAATACCATGTGGTACTTCTTTGTCCAGACTACGCAGTGCTTTTTCCCGGATCATTTCTGCTACGATTGCCCGTTCAGGCTGATCCGTGATCGTATCCTCATCATAGTATTGTGGTCCTTCTTCGAGATATTGGAAGATGGCAGACATCAATTCATCCGTATTGCGGTTACGCAATGCCGATACCGGAACGATCTCCGCAAAATCATACACTTCCTTATAGGTATCAATCGCCTTTAATATCTCCTCTTCTTTGACCAGATCCGTCTTATTCACCACCAGAATAACCGGTGTGTGCACTCTTTCCAGCTTTTCTAATATATATCGTTCACCGGCTCCGATAAATGTTGTAGGTTCTACCAGCCATAGTATCACATCGACCTCTTTCAATGTATTCTCTGCAACATTTAACATATACTCTCCCAGTTTGTTCTTGGCTTTGTTGATTCCCGGTGTATCCAAAAATACAACCTGTCCTTCTTTTCCGGTATAAACCGTCTGAATTCGATTTCTCGTTGTCTGTGCCTTGCTACTGGTAATTGCGATCTTCTGCCCGATCAAATGATTCATCAATGTTGATTTTCCCACATTGGGTCTTCCGATGATCGTAACAAATCCCGACTTAAATTTCGCCATGGTATCTCCTTTTCCTGCTATCCTGATCCTGTATTATATCAATGATTTTACTTCTTTGAATAATTCTGCTTCTTTTTCAATCACTTCTTCATCTCCCAATGCAGCTACACATTGTTTTGATAAGATTGCTTCTACATAAGGTGCAAGTTCCCGGATTGCCGCAACATCCGCACGTAACACCTCATCACGATCCTGTTGTAACTGTTCGTCCGTAATGCCGGATAAATAACAGATAAAATCATACGCTCCTTCAGCAGATGGTGTCATCGGTGCATCTAACTTTGCAATTGCACCAATAATGTATTTGACCATATCCCGGTCGGATGCATCAAATTCCCGTACATATGTTACCGCATCTTTATATACATCATACGTTCTGCCCAGGTTTGGATCTCTATACGATGTAAAATAACCGTCTCCTATCCGGTTAAAACTGCACATACAGCCGTATGCACCGCCCTTAACACGAACATTGATCCAAAGATAATCATATGAAAAAATAATCTGTAACACATTTAACGCACCGGTATAATGGAAGCCTCTTTCTAAAAAATTACCCGCCTGTGCTGCATATTGTACTTTACTTGCGGTTTTGAAACCTTCATTTCGTACTTCCAACTCCATAGACTGTTCCACAACATCCGTCGAATCGTCATTCAGATACTTCTGAATACTGTCCATTGCATTCGTGATCGGTTCGTTCAGATCTTTCATTCCTGTATAAGATACGATCAGGTTCTGCGGTTTTGCAAATGCATTAAGTGCAGCCTTCAGATTCTCACATATCTTTTCATAAGAATCATCAAAATTCTTATACAACGCATTGGCAAACTCATAGAAGGTAATTCCTTCCATTAGTTCTTTGAGATAAGCACCTTTTGAAAAATAAGACAACGCTCTGTTTGCCATCGCCGTATGTCCGTTTTCCGTAATTGCCATCTTCATCTGTGAGATCATTTCTGCCAATACTTCTTTCATTCTCTTCTTATCTGTCACATGTGAGGTAAAGAGAATCTCTTCCATCAGCGCTAATGCATCTGCAACATTTTCTTCCAATACCTTTGTCTTTATTCCAAGGCAGATCTTATAGTCTCCATACTCTTTTTTAACACCAAATGCACTTAACTGAACTCCGACTCCACCTGTTTTCAGATCGATCTCATTGGCAAGATCTCCATAACTGTGTCTGTCTGTATCCACTTCTTTGTATAATGCAGTAAGCAGTGACACATACGGAAGCAATGCAACCGGCACATGATCTAACATAAAATAATATCCGATATAGGCAATTCCGTTCGTGAAAATGTCATGTGAAACAACCGGTATGCCGGCTGCTTTCCATTCTCTGTTCTTAATATGGAATGCTTTTGAGTCGATATCGCTTAATTGCAATAACGGAATACTTGCTAATTCCTTCTGAGACGATGGTTCTGACTGATATCTTGCCAGTTCTTCCGTCTGTTCGATCAATGCTTGTACCTGCTCCTTTGAAAGACTGTCTTTGTATTCCTTTAACTTCTGTGCAAGCTCTGCTTCATTCTGTCTATTTAGTCCCCTTTGCGGAACACCTGTCACGATCGTCTTATGGTTGTTTGTCAAAAGGTACTGTTTCAGAATCTGTTCATAGTAATCCGTTCCAATCTGTTCCTTCAAATATGCAAAGTTATCATCATATTTCAAATACATAAACGCTTCCTGATCGTCATATAACCAGCTTGTAAAAGCAGAAAGACCATACATAAGACCTTTCGGAAATCTTCCGTAGTTTGCTTCCTTTAATTTGAATTCAAAATGATTCAGTGCAGCCTCTAGTACCTTCTTCTCAAATCCATTTTGTACAAGATCCTGAAGTGTCTTCTCCACAATCTCTACAAAACGTTCTTTATCTGTCTGTTTACATCCTTTTGCAATAATGGAGTAGACCGGTTGAAGAATCCCATCATCATAAGAGCTGAATACATCATTACTGATTCCTGCATCCACTAATGCTTTTTTGATCGGTGCCCCCGGCACATCGATCAAAGCATAGTCAAGCATCATAAACGCAAGATTCAATGTACGGTCTAAACTGTTTCCGACCACAACATTGTAGCTTAAATAGGTATTTTCTTCTTCCTCTTCTGCATCCGCCAACGGATAATTTACCGTGATCTCTTTTGGCTGGTCAAATGGTTTCTGTGTATGAATCCCAGAATCCACCTCCAAATAATCAAATGCACTCAGATACTCTTCATCAATGAAGGCAAGCTCTTTCTCAATGTCCATATCTCCATATAAGTAAATGTAACTATTGGATGGATGATAATATTTCTTATGAAAATCAAGAAATGCCTCATATGTCAGATTCGGAATCTCTTTTGGATCTCCGCCCGAATCACATCCGTAAGTTGTATCCGGCAGTAACGATTTCTGGATCGCCTGCATCAGCTGCTGTTCCGCAGAAGAATAAGCACCTTTCATTTCATTATAGACAACACCATTATATGTGATATCATCCTCTTCCGTTTCCAGATGATAGTGCCAGCCCTCCTGTTTCAGGATCTTATCATTTGTGTATGTGTTCGGATAAAATACCGCATCCAGATATACATCCATCAGATTATGAAAATCCTTTTCATTCACAGATGCTACCGGATATACTGTTTTGTCCGGATATGTCATCGCATTTAAAAATGTATTCAAAGAACCCTTTGCCAATTCCACAAACGGATCTTTTACCGGAAATTTTCTGGATCCGCACAATACAGAATGCTCTGTAATATGAGGCACTCCGGTGTCATCTGTTGGCGGTGTCCGGAAACCAATATTAAATACCTTGTTCTTATCATCATTCCCAATCACCAATACCCGTGCTTTTGTCCGGTCATGTTGCATCAAATATGCGATTCCATTCAATTCCTTGATTGTTTCCTGTTTCAACACCGTATAATTCTTAACTTCCACAACTTGTTCCTCCTTACTCTTCTATCAAAATGAAAATATCCTTTTATAATTCATAACCTAATTATTTCCACTAAATTACTATACCATTCATTCTATCATTTGTCATGAAATAAATCAGAATATCCATAAAAAAACCGAGCAGGCAAACGCCCACTCGATCCCGGACACACAAAAACCCCGAGACAATCACTGTCTCAGGGTCTTGATCGTAGCGGAAGGGAGATTCGAACTCTCGACACTACGGGTATGAACCGTATGCTCTAGCCAACTGAGCTATTCCGCCATAAATGGAACCTACAGGGCTCGAACCTGTGACCCTCTGCTTGTAAGGCAGATGCTCTCCCAGCTGAGCTAAGATTCCATTGTGCGCTTGACACAAGTGATAGTATATTCAAAACTGACACAAATGTCAAGCACAAATTTTTATTTTTTTTAATTTTTTTATTTTCCGAAAAAATACAGGATCAAATACAGGATTCCCAGCACGATCAATATCGGCACTCCAAACGTAAACAACACCCATAATCCGACCTTTAAAATAAAGAATACGATCAGTACCAAAATAATCAAAATTGCAACCAGTAAAAGCTTTGCATACCAGGCGTTCATATCAAAGGTAAATTCGCGTTTGACCTCTTTCTCTTCCCTATTCGCCTGTCGATTTTCCCAATCCCGGACTTTTCTGGTACGCCCATCTTCTGTATATTCCACATCCGCAGTCCGTTCATGCCCCTGAGCCGCAATAATCGACCGGGCGATCATAAATGGTTTCCCAAGTTCTTCAATCACCTGTTCCTCGGTCTTTCCACTTTGCATCTGTTCATCAATATATCCGGAATAATAGCTATACGCATCCATCATTGCTTCCGGTGATACTTCTCCGGATAACGCTTTCTTTAATTCTTCTAAAAATTGTTGTTTTGTCATATATACCTCCGTCACTGTGCATTTAATACTAAAACATGATAGTTTCCATCACCAAAAGACTGCCAGTTAATACTACTGTATCGGTTATTCCCCTGAAATATAAACTGCATTGCTTCTTCTGACTCTGTATAGTTCTCAATCACCGCTTCATATCTTTGATTTCCATGTGATATCATTACCTGGTACGCTTTTGTTTTATAGCTCTCAAAGTCTGTAAAATAGTCCTGATTCCTCACATAATAATTATATTCCATGTGATCTGCCTGCGGATAATCTTCTTTCTTCCATTCATGGTTTGCACTCATGATCTCATCCGTCACATTAAAATATGGATGCAGTACATCCTCTCCCTGATCCGGCAGCGGATCATCCCATGTCGTATCGACATGATACCAGTTACCATCCAGTTCCACCATATTCCATGCATGATCAATCCCATCCGCTGTTCCTACCACAAATCTTGTATTGAGTCCTGCACACATCAACAATAACTGCATTGCCTCGGCATAACCATTACAAACCGCATCCCCATCTACCAAAGCACCATAAGCACGATAAATATCACTATCTGTCGCCTGATCCGTATTCTCGCTATACTTACAATGTGCCACCAGATAATCATGAATTGCAACTTCTTTTGCATAATCAGACAGTTCTGACAAATTGATGGAATCCAGCACTTTCTTTACGGATTGATACAACCGTTGTGCCTTCTTCTCCTCATCCGGAATCGCATCGCCATCCATGTATGCTTTCAATACATAATAATTGATCGTACGCTGAATCGTGATCCTGACCTTCTTATACTGCTCTCCTACCGTACCCATTTGTTGATAGGTTTCTCCGCTTCCATATATGCCATTCAACGAAGAGTTGATCTGATTGATCTCATTAACATCCATATCTTTTAAATATACGGTAAATGAATCCGAACCATTCAATATCTCTTCATCCAGCCGCTGTGCTAATGTCTCCAGATCCGAATATATATTATCCTCTCTGAAATCCTCCTCTATATAAGATGCTACCTTTTCCTGTACTTCCGGAATTTGCAGATACAATTGCATCCCCGCAAACACAGCCACTAACACAACCAAAAAAAATATAATTCCTTTACGCATTTCTTACTCCTTCTAATCATACGAAACGAACATGTTCTGATTGTACCATTGTTATTGCTCCGTTGCAAATTATAATATAATTTTTATCTTTTCACCACATTTTATCAGCATCATCTGTTATAATAACCATAGAATATATATTTACCAGGAGGTAATACAAAAGTGCATACAGACCCGATCATTTCTAATTTAAAACATAATATATCCAAAGTTATTATCGGAAAAGACGATAAGATCACATTACTGCTTACCGCTCTTCTTGCAAAAGGACATCTTCTGTTAGAAGATACTCCGGGCACCGGCAAGACCATGCTGGCAAAAGCCTTAGCCGCCTCCATTGACGGCACCTGTAAACGTGTCCAGTTTACACCGGATCTGCTGCCTTCCGATATAACCGGAGTCAACATTTACGATCAGAAAACACAGGAGTTTCACTTCATCGAGGGACCTGTATTTTCCAACGTACTTTTAGCGGACGAGATCAACCGTGCAACACCACGAACCCAGTCCTGCCTGCTTGAAGCAATGGCAGAATTACAGGTTACAACCGATGGCGTCACACGGCAGCTCCCACAGCCTTTCTTCCTGATTGCAACCGAGAATCCGATTGAAACAGCCGGCACTTTTCCATTACCGGAGGCACAACTAGATCGTTTTGCGCTAAAAATCTCCATGGGATTCCCAACCGCCGAAGAAGAACGTATCATCATGGATCACTACATAAATAACGATCCTTTGCAGGAACTGTCTCCCGTATGTTCTCCGGCTGATCTTTTGAACATACAACAACAGGTGACAGAAGTATATCTGCATAATGATCTTAAGAATTATATTGTCTCCATTATTCAGGCGACCAGACACCATGAACAGATCGCTTTAGGCATCAATCCGCGAGGAACCCTCTGTCTGATGCGTTGTTCTCAGGCATACGCATTGATCCACGGACGTGATTACGTCACCCCGGAAGATATTCAGGCACTTGTAAAACCTTGTCTGTGCCATCGTTTACTGTCTTTCCAAAACAGCGGAAGCCAGACATTTGCCGCTTCCATATTAGACGAGATCGTCCGTAACGTTTCTGTTCCTATCGAAAATTTTGAACGCTAAAGGAGTATGTCATGCAATATATCTTAGCGATCATCCTTGCCATATTCCTGTATTTCTTGCAGGATACTTATTATAAACGTCACTGGAAGGATGATCTGACAATCCGTATTGAATATAACCGGACATATGCAAATATCGGTGACACATTAGAGCTCACCGAAGTGGTTGAAAACCGCAAACGTCTTCCGTTACCGGTACTTTGCGTCAAATTCATGACTTCCAAATCTTTTGAATTTGAACACAGTGCCAGTGCTGCGATCTCCGACCACTATTACAGAAATGATGCATTTTCCATTCCGGGCAGCCAGCAGATCATACGCAAACTTCCTTTCCGCGTAACCAAACGCGGATATTACAAGATTGATTCCGTTCATCTGGTAGCAAGAGATCTGTTTCTGATCAAGACATATGCCACAATAGAAGAAAATGCAGCATTCTTATATGTATATCCCCGATTACTAACCAGACACCGGGAACTGCACCTTGCAAATACGATTATCGGCGACATTTTGACCCGCAGCCTCTATATTGATCCTTTATCTTTCCGCGGCATACGGGATTATCATTCCGGTGATTCCATGCGATACATTAACTGGAAATCAACTGCCAAAAATGAGACGTTACAGGTAAATACATTCTACGATACACAGCAGGCACATGTTGCACTTTTCGTTAATCTGGATACCCGGAATCCCGGCAACACCGATCATTTAAAAGAATACATATTAAGTATTGCCGCAACCCTGATCCGGCAATTGAACAATCACGGTGTGTCCATTTCGCTATCCATCAATTCCACTGACTGCCTTACCGGACAGCCAATCTTTATTCCGGAAGGAAACGGAACCGAACATTTGCACCGGTTATTTCAAGCCATATCCCGTACGGATATTGCTGTTCCAACACTTTCTTTCATAGAACAGTTAAAATCCTGTCAGGAAGACCATACTTTTCATCAGACCTGTTACCTTATCGTATCCAACGACCGTAATGCAGATCTGATTGACACCTGTATAACACGACAACAGCAAGGAGATACCCTTACCTTTCTCTGCCCGGAATATACAAATGCATATAACACGCAAACCGCAAAGCATTTCTCCGGAAACGCTGCTTTATCCGATTTTTACTTTTGGGAGATAACCAATGACGAAACATAATCTGACCATTTACAAAAATATAAGCCGTGCATGCACGATCGGACTTTCCTACCTGCTGGTCTTCATAACAGTTCTCACGATTTATGAGCAGCAGATAACAAAACCTCATTTTCTGATTGGAATCCCTGTCCTTCTGGTTTCCTATTTATTGATCGAGCGTTACTGTTTTCAGGTTGTCCTGTATTTTTTGCTGCATGGGATTTTTCTGGTTCCAATCCTTTTGATTCCTTATCCCAACATGTGTTACAAGATCCTGTATATCCTTTTCTTTTTCTTTGAATTCAGTCATGCATGTTACATCTGGCGTACCGGCAGTGATCCTGCATACAACGAACTTCCATGGTTTTTATTTTTGTTTGTTGCGGTTTTATATATTGCGGGACGGATGTTACGCCAGAATGCCTTTGCAGATTATGTGTATTACATCGGCCTTGCATTGATCCTGCTGCATTTTGTCCGATATTTTATATATGGTTCCACCCTTATGTTTCAGGAGGCGGAACGTACCACTTCCATGCCAACGAGAAAAATCATGCTGACCAATTTCGCCCTGCTTGGTATGTTGCTGCTCGGTTTTTTATTGCTCGGTATTACGATCCGGTTTCTGCATTTGGATCAATTCCTTTTCACAATTGGTGATGTACTCGTAACATTGTTCTGCGTGTTCATCCGTTTTCTTTTATACCTTATTGCACTGCTGCGTATGTTTCTGTCTTCCGATAAAGCCGGAACGGAACCAGTTGCAGAGGCAGAAGATCTTCAACAGGCAGTACAGCAAATCCCAAAAACGCCGATCTGGGTGGAAATCATCACGGTTCTATTGCAGATTGCACTCATTCTGTTTGCAATCTTCATTTTATACCGAATCATCCGTTTTGCGATCCGTTCGCTCCTTGCACGTTACACAAGTGATTCCGATATCATTGTCCCTTTAAATGATAAAATCGAAAAAGTCGAACAGTGCGAACCCAAAGTTTCACTTGTACAAAAAGCCAAAGAAATATTCGATTCCAGTTACCGGGCAAAGATCCGGCGTTTCTATCGCATACGAATACGTCAGAGCAGGGAATTGTCCATTCGTAAAAATGACACTCCTTCCGATATTGCCAGACAGATGCGAAAAGTATATGATGAAGATATCGATTCTTTAACAGAAGTGTATGAAAAAGCTCGATACAGTAATCGCGAAATCACAATTGATGATGCAAAAAAAGGAGGCATTTTATGATAGATCCACAGATTCCAATCATATTAGCGTCTGCTTCTCCACGGAGAACAGAACTATTGAAGCAGGCAGGATTCACCTTTACGGTAATCCCCTCTTCCATCGAAGAACAACGCACAGAAGCATCACCGGACAAACTCGCCGAAGATCTTGCATTTCAAAAAGCAGAGGATGTTTACCAATCAGTCAAACAGGATTACACCGGAAAAGATTTCATGGTAATCGGTGCAGATACAATTGTATACTATGATGGCGAAGTCTTAGGCAAACCAGCCGATGAACAGGAAGCCTTTGATATGTTAAAAATGCTTTCCGACCGCACACATCAGGTGTATACCGGACTTGCCATCATATTAAAAAAGGCAGACGAAAAACAGATCTATCTTATGCACGAACGGACTGACGTCACCTTTTATCCGATCTCAGATCACGAATTAAAAGACTATATTGCTACCGGAGATCCGCTTGACAAAGCCGGTGCCTATGGCATACAGGGACCATTTGCCGTGCACGTTAAGAAGATCAATGGTGACTATAATAATGTTGTAGGACTTCCGATTGCACGGCTCTACCAATCCCTCCAAGGATAAAACACACCCTTGCACAGTAAGTGAGACGAACGTGCGAAATATTTAAGGTGTGGTATCAGTTGTATAGGTGCAACAATATCACCGCAGGCACATTCGCATT
>HF987879.1:360-642 GCA_000431135.1 Clostridium sp. CAG:590 | reverse complement strand
CTGTGGTTCAGGAGGAATGTTTATTCAGAGTGCTGAACTTGTAAAGTCAAAGCAAGGAAACTTAAATGGTATCAATGTATATGGTCAGGAAAAAGAACCGGCTACATATCGCCTTGCGAAAATGAATTTGGCTTTGCGTGGAATTAGCCATAATCTAGGAGAAGAAGCAGATTCATCATTTACACATGATTTACACAAGGGGTTGCACTTTAACTATATTATGGCAAATCCACCTTTTAATCTGAAAGGCTGGTATAATGACAATTTGAAAAATGACGGGCG
>HF987879.1:0-355 GCA_000431135.1 Clostridium sp. CAG:590 | reverse complement strand
TGACAATTTGAAAAATGACGGTCGTTGGTCTGACTATCAAACGCCACCTGAAAGCAACGCAAATTATGCATGGATTTTGCATATACTTTCACATTTGAAGAAAACTGATGGAGTAGCAGGATTCCTTCTTGCGAATGGTGCATTGAATGATAGCGATACATTGGAAATACGTAAGGAATTGATTCAGAATGATAAAATTGAGGCTATCGTTGTTCTGCCAAGAGAATTGTTTATTACTACAGATATCAGTGTTACTCTGTGGATTCTAAATCAGAATAAAAAAGGTGGAAAATACCATGGAAGAAATCTCCGAAACCGCGAGCATGAGATACTCTTTATGGATTTACGCCAATGG
>HF987878.1 GCA_000431135.1 Clostridium sp. CAG:590 | reverse complement strand
ACAAAATATGTGCATGCTCCGGATTATGAATTTTTTCTCTTCTGTAATTATTTTTAGAGCGTTTCTCCTGTGCAAGATTCTAGTCATCCTCAGAAATAATTGCTTCATGGATTCCCTCATATACAGGGAACTCTGATTGTTCCACTACATGCGTTTCATTACGGGTTGGTCTCTATCAAACACAATCCATGGGATATTCCAAATTCCATATATGGTTAGCGCAATTATATTTCATAAAAAGGTTCTTAATGCACCAACCAACTATAATCTCTTCTGCAGTCAAGAATATAATCCACATACACGGTATCATCCTGAATCTGATAAAGAATTAGGTACCATTTTTCTACGAACATCTTGTGATACTTGTTGGGTGGTATATACATTTCTTCAAAGAACGGAAAACGCTGTGGCATTTTCGATAATGACCGCAGTGCCGTTACAATCTCTTTTTTCTTGTCCCTGGCCGCATCTTTATTGACCTGTGCCATAAATCGGATATGAGTTCCAAGCATCTGCTTACTGATTGAACAATCTCTTTTTTCTTGTCGCTGGCAGCCTCCTTATTGACCTGTGCCATAGATCGGATATGAGTTCCAGGCATCTGCTTTGCACGGTCAGATACTATCACCTTATATGTTTTATTATCTGCCATAGACTACACCTCTTCGATTATGTCATCAAGGTATGCATCTAATTCATCCACCGTTGTTCCGGTTCTTCCTGCCATTCTGTCTTCTTCTACGGCGAGCAGTTCCTCACGGAGCCCTAGCATTTTCTCTCTTCTGTTGTATGTTTCGATATCCATGACAACCAGATCCCCTTCTCCATTTTTTGTAAGGAAAACAGGCTCTGCTGTTTTTCTGCACATTTCTGCAATCTCATTATAATTCTGACGAATTGCTGCTGATGGTCTAATATTCATAACAATGCCTCCTTGTTTTTGATAGTAATATTCTAATCATATTATACCCGTTTATTGCTATAAAATCAATGTCATTCAAAAATTTTACCGTAATGTGAATTCTTTAATTCTTATTTCCTTTGAAACGGTTGAGAAATCATTAAGAATTTCCTAAGATGCGTTCATAACAAAAGGCCCATAACATCTTCATGTTACAGACCTTTCTATCATTTTATGCTATTTAAGATTTTCCACATATTCTTCCAAGCACAATCCACTCTGATGAATCTCCTCTGCTGCTTCTCTTCCCACATAGCGATAATGCCACGATTCATTAGCAACTCCTGTAATGCTTGTCTTTCCAGACGGATATCTTTGAATAAATCCGTATTTATATGAATTATCCAGTAACAAGTTATAAACATCATCACGAGAACATTTAGAAGTATCTGCATTATTCTATTGCTCATCTACTGCCACTGCATTCATTCTCTTCTTACATAATACATTTGTCTGGTATATAATCAGACCATAAATAGATATTTTCAGCAACATACCGATTGTAGTATTCATCGATACCGGTTGATTTGAATAATAGATTGTCTGAATAATTGATAACAAAATTCTAACAATTCCAAAGATGGATGATAAATACACCAAAACCGGTAATCTCTTATGATTTCTTCCACATATAAAGAAAAGAATTGACGTAACTGCTCCTACTACACTTGGAATAATCAAAATGATTACTAATATTAACATCTGCCATGTTGTATCTTTGGGAATATTAGTAGAGCTCGTAATGCACATGGATGAAAAAAATGAAGCAATAACAATTCCCATTCTTTTTGGTGATAAGCTACCTCTTAATGAATGAACCAATCCATAAGCAAAAAATACTGATTGAATCACAAGACCTAATACATTGATTACAATAAGCTCAATATCACTATAATCAATATATTCTGATTGCAATGGGAACCTAATGATAATATCGATCATTGTTGCCACGAATGAAAAAACTATACAAGCATATAAACCTATCATGACATTATTTGCTGCTTTGCTCTCAATTACAGGATTTCTTTCTACTACTTTCTTCATTTCTTTTCCAGATAATAGGTCATCAAGACTTACCTCTAAGATTTGCGAGATTTTCTTTGTTGTAAGTAAATCTGGGTACCTATCTCCACACTCCCATCTGGATACAGACTGTCTTGTTACATATAATTGTTCCGCAAGAGATTGTTGAGTCATTCCCTTTTCTTCCCTCGCTTTCCTCAGTTGTTCGCCAAATTCGACCATATCAAATCTGCTCCTTTCATTTTTTCATCTGCAGATGTGATATTAGTATCCTATAATCTACTCAAAACATCAAGCACCACCTCATATTTGAGTGTCACCATATTGGTGCGTTTAATAATTTTCCCTATTTATAAGCCTTTTCTAGTTTTGTTTATCTCTAGCAACTCATAAGTTTTTTGTTTATTACAATCTCACCAGAAAATTCTGCTTTACTTTGTATAATAATCTTATTTTTTTCGATTGCCCTGTTTAAACATGCTCCTATTGTTCCGTCAGTTCCCATCCATGCTCATCACTTGCAATGGGATGTTCTTCCTGTTTTATGGTTCCAAAACCTTGTAACTTTTCCGGTAGCCTGACCGCATCATTAGTTACAAATGTATGTCCTACATGAATAAACAAGAAAAAAACGAACAACAGAGTTATCTTTTTCAGAAAGCTCTTTTTCCTTTTCATCTACTTAATCTCCGTTTTATGATAGACATGATACATAAGCGGAACCATCAAAATACTTAGGATTCCCAATATGCTGATAAGATGCAATATTTTCCATAAATCGAAGGAAGGTTTCCTGTGTGAGATCTTCTGCTTCTGCCTGATCCAGACAATGATATCTGCAATAGGATAGAATTTCTGCATAATATTTCCGTACAAATTTATCAAAAGCCTTTTCGTTGCCCTGTTTCATTTGTAGGATTAAAAGAAAATCATTCAAGTTGCCCTCCTTCGATTTTCTTTAAAGCTTTATGCTTCATAAACTCTTCTTTTATATAGTTTTTTCAAAACAACTATGGTAATATAGAGTTATCACAATCTTAGCTTCCTACTATTCAACGGTTCCTTTTCGCCATATCCAGTGGGGTGGGTAAAGATGACCCAATAAGTGAATGTAATTGAAGAAATTAAAAAAAGGACTATTTTTTATGAACAATATAAAAGAAAGAATAAAAATATTTTCAGGGGCGCAGCTTAAATACATTGCTTTTCTATCTATGCTTATCGATCACACAAACAAAGCGTTAATCTATCCGAATTTGGATGGAGGAGCATTGAATCGGTTGAGTGACTTTTTTGATATTTTAGGAAGAATCGCATTTCCAATATTCATCTTCCTTCTCGTGGAAGGCTATTTCCACACAAAAAATAAATGGAAGTATTTAATTACACTTCTTGTATTTGGAGTAATATCAGAAATTCCTTTTGATATGTGTACAACAGCTACATTTTTTGAAGCCAACTGGAACAATATTATGTTTACGTTAGCCTTGGTGCTTGCCATGATCTGGCTGATTGATGTACTCAAGGAAAAGATGGCAGCATTGCCGAAAGCTTTATGGTATTTCGTATCATTTCTCATTGTGGCAGTATTGTGCTTTGCTGCAATGAATCTGGGATTAGATTATGAACACCATGCGGTGCTGATTGGCTATTTCTATTATATTTTTCATGACCGACAGGCACTTGCGATTCCATTTTCCTATCTTTCCATGTTCAAAGAACCATGGGCTTTGCTTGGATTTGGCCTGACACTTACTTATAATGGAGAACGTGGAAAACAGAATAAGTGGTTTAATTATCTTTTTTATCCAGTACATTTGCTGATTTTAGGAATTATAAGAATGTGTCTTAAGATTTGAATATGAAATTTTAAAGAGGACTTTTCTTTTAAAATGAACGAAAAGTCCTCTTTTTGCGTAGATGACTGTTATTTCACAGCCCCTTCTACTTTAATAAGTTTATTCATTTTCGATTCTTTTTCTTATTTCATTAGCAATAACATTGTAATCATGCTCACTTAATTTTCCAAAACTGCCTTGTACTTGTGATCCCCACTTTGTTTTATTTTTGTCTGGAAATCCTGCGCATACAAACTGATTGTCCACATCCCATTCATAATCTATTTCATTTGTTACAATCATATAATAATTCATTACTCACCTCGTTTCTAGCATACAACTATAATTAGCCTTGATTAATTTCATAACCTTCTAAAGCTTCATGTATGCCTTTTGCAATTTTAGTTGCAAGCTTAACTGGGACAGCGTTTCCTATTTGGGTATACATTTTGTTTAGGCTTCCAGTAAAATCATATTCAAGAGGGAACGTCTGTAAAATTGCACATTCTCTTGCACTAAGTCTACGCATTTTATTGACATGTATCTCCGGGCTTGTAGCTGTTATAGTAGGGCTGCTTATGATACAACGTTACATGTCTACCTGATTCGAAAGTATGCTTGAAGACATTCCAACAATGCTCTGTATTAACCGATTTAACTTCAATATACTTCTCCATTTCCCTGATAACCTCAAAGTATGAGTCATACAATAATTTCATTTCTCTTTTTGTAAATGACAATAGGCATCCCCTTTTCAAGTGTACTAAATACACCTTGTGAATTTTTTTAGTTGTTTGATTGAATTTTCGTGTCGAGCTGACACAAGATAATATAATTTGATTAGCTATGTGATCGTTACCAATCACATAGCTAAATAATGATTTGACTTCTTCGTAATATTTATATGAATTCTTTATTTTTTATCTGCTTTGATTTTATAGTAATCCTCAGTGTCTAAACCGATTTCTACATAATCTTTCTTCTTAGAATTTTTGTTGTTCAAGAGAACAACAGTCTCCACATGCAACGTATTCACAAACTGATCCACTGCACATCCCTTAACAACCCGATATCCTCTCGCCTGAAAGATCTCCAAATCCCTTGCAAGGCTGGTTGGTTTGCAAGAAATATACACGATCTCATCCACACCATACGCAATGATCTTATCCAATGCTTTCGGATTGCAGCCGTCTCTTGGTGGATCTAACACGATGATATCCGGTTTCTCTTTGATATCATCAATAACCTTCAGGACATCCCCCGCAATAAATTCGCAATTTGTAAGACCATTTAAGGCTGCATTCTCACGAGCCGCATCCACCGCTTCTTCCACGATCTCTACACCGATCACTTTCTTCGCAACCGGAGCTAACATCTGTGCAATCGTTCCGGTTCCGCTATATAAGTCAAAGATTACCTTATCCTTCGTCTCTCCCACATAAGAACGGGCTGTCTCATACAACACTTCCGCTCCCTTTGAGTTCGTCTGAAAGAAAGAAAATGGAGAGATCTTAAATGTCAGCCCTAAAATCTTCTCATAGATATAGTCCTGTCCGTATATTGTCACAATCTTTTCCGGCACAACTGCATCCGACAAGCTGTCATTATGTGTATGAAGAACTCCTACAATTGTCCCATGCAAAGGAAGTGCAAGTAACCGGTCCACTAACTCCGGCAGAAACAGACGCTGCTCCAGTTCTTCATCAGACAGGTGTACGATCTGCTTTCCTATCTCACTCTTCTGCATTTCATGAACATCCACTCCTTCTGCACCAGTCTGCAGGCTTGCATCACTCTGTAATCCCTCACCATCCTGCCATTCCTTACTATTACCGGATTCTTCTTTCGTATCATTCCCATCTGCCATATAGTCCTGCGTTGTTGTAACCAGATTCACCAGTATATCCTTTCTGCATGAAACCTGACGGATAACTACATGGCGCAGTACCCCGACATGCTGCATTTTCTTATAAAATGGCACTCCTTTTTCTGTATAGAAATCAAGGATCGTCTTAAGAATCTGATTATAGTCCTCATCCACGATCGTGCAGTGATCAACGGTTACAATATCATGAAAACTTCCCTTCTTATGCATACCAAGTGCAAGGGGACCTCCCTTATAGGCATCACCAAACGAATACTCCATCTTATTCCGGTAGCCTTCTTGAACCGGACTTCCCTTAATGCCCTCCCAGCAGAACGCATCTTCCTTTTTATCCGCAGTTAAAATTACAGGCTCCAACAGACCACGAACCTGTTCTTCCTTCAGTGCAAGCTGATGCTCATAACTCATCGTCTGATAAGCACAGCCACCACATACCCCAAAATGCGGGCAATCCGCCTGTTTGTCCTCTAATGCAGACCTCTCTAACACGTCTAAAAGGCGACCTTCTCCGCCGCCTTTTCTAAGTTTCTTAATGGAAAACCGCACCTTCTGTCCTTTCAGTGCACCTTTAATACAGATCTCTCTGTCTTCAACCTTTACATATCCTTTATTCGGAAAGGTGTATCGTTCCACCACTCCCTCATATACCTGTCCTTTTTTCAAAATCTCTATCTCACTTTCTATCATTTTCTCAGACAACTTCTACTACGATATCAGACCTCTTATCTCCTGCCAATTCCTAATAAAAGTTTCCGTAAAAATCCCGCAAAGAAGACTTTAACAAGCCCTGCGAATAATGGAACTCTCCATCCTTATCCACATCAATCATCATAAATGTATGTTTTCTTCCGTCCTGTCTCGGATACGATATACTTCCGGGATTCAACAATGTAATATCCTTATTACGTTCTAAATACGGCACATGCGTATGACCAAACATAACGATATCATAACCATTGTCAATTCCATACTGGCGCAGCTTATCCAGTCCTGCTCCCACATAGAACCGGTGTCCATGCGTAATGAATACCTTCTTATCTGCAATCATAAAGGAATCTGTTGCCGGAAGATCAATATCATAATCATTATTACCGGCTATCATATGTGTCTCACAATTGGCGAGCTGACGGATATACTCCGGACCACGCTCAATATCGCCTAAATGAATAAACATATCGATATCGCCAACCTGTTCGATCACCTGTTTGACATCATCATTTTTCCCGTGGGAATCACTAATTACCAATATCCGCATCTTACCGTATCTTCCTTTCGTCCGTTCTACAACTCACTCTTGATCAACTCTAACGCTCTGCCCCGGTGGCTGATCTGATTCTTCTCTTCCGGAGACAATTCAGCAGTTGTCTTGCCATACTCCGGGAGGAAAAAGATTGGATCATAACCGAACCCATTCTCTCCACGTTCTTCATAACCGATAATTCCTTCAATTGTACCACGTTTCGTCACAACTCTTCCATCCGGAAATGCTGCCGCAATCGCACAGACAAAGCGTGCAGTACGTTTCTCATCCGGAACACCTTCTAATTTATCTATAATTGCCTTGTTCTTAATGCGATAAGAAGTATCTTCACCCATCCACCTTGCAGAATAGATACCCGGCATCTTGTCCATATAGTCAACTTCTAAGCCGGAATCATCTGCCAACACAAGACACCCACTCAGCTTGCTGATCGCTGTTGCCTTGATGATCGCATTTTCTTCAAAGGTCTTACCATCCTCTACGATATCCGCATCAATTCCTGCTTCCTTCATGGAAAGAATCTCATAGTCAAGATCTCCTAATATCATCCGGATCTCTTTCATCTTGTTCTCATTGCCTGTCGCAAATATCAGTTTCTTCATGTCTGTTGCTCTCTCTTTCTTCCTTAACATCTCTGTGTACACTTTTTATCTTTTGGATCAAATACAGCTATTCTCGTTATCTTTCCGTCTCGGTGGCTTTGGTCCCATATACTGATAGAAATAGGACTTGATCATACCATTATAGATCTTGCGGTTCTTTGTTGCCTTGCGTCCAAGGTACTTCTCCGCATCCTCATAAGATGTGATAATAAACTTTGACCAGGTATCTAACTTATCAAATGTCGCCCCGATATCTTTATATAGCTTCGGTAGATCTGCCTTGTCCTCTAACCGTTCGCCATATGGCGGATTAGTAATGATAAAGCCATATTTCTTCGGACTGGAAAGATCCCGCATATCCCTCTGCTGGAAATGAATATGCTCGTCCACACCGGCTTCTCTGGCATTCTGCATCGCACATTTCACAATGCCACTATCAAGATCATATCCCTGAATGTTCATCTTCACATCCCGTAAGATTGCATCCTCTGCCTCGGTGACTGCCTCATACCACACCTTCTTTGGCACAATATTCTTCCAGTTCTCTGCGGTAAATTCCCGGTTCATACCCGGTGCAATATTCGCACCGATCATAGCTGCCTCAATTGGAAATGTTCCACTTCCACAGAACGGATCAACCAGAATACGATCTTTATTCCAAGGTGTCAGCATAATAAGCGCTGCCGCTAACGTCTCGGAAATCGGCGCCTTGCCAACCAACTGACGATATCCACGCTTATGCAACGACACACCCGACGTATCTAATGCAATTGTAACAATATCCTTCAATATAAAGACCCGGATCGGATACTCAGCTCCATTCTCTTCAAACCAGTTAATATGATAAATGTCCTTCAACCGATCCACAATTGCTTTCTTTACAATCGACTGAATATCCGACCCGGAGAATAATTTCGACTTGTTCGTGGTTGCCTTTGTGACCCAGAACTTGCCATCTTTTGGAATCATTTCCTCCCAGGGGAGTGCTTTCGTTCCCTCGAATAATTCATCAAAGGTTACCGCCTGGAAAGAACCGACCTTCAGCATGATCCGCTCTGCTGTCCGGATAAAAATGTTCGCCCGAACCAATGCTTCTGCGCCACCCCTAAAGGTCACACGTCCATCCTCTACCGATACTATCTCATAACCCAAATCCGTTATCTCTCTTTTCAACACTGCTTCCAGCCCAAAATGACACGGAGCAATGAATTCCATTTCCTGCATATATTGTACTCCTCACATCTATCACAGGTATCTCCTGTACAATTCCATAGTTATTATTACTATAACAGATTTCCATTGATTGTGACAGCATTTTTTTATTACCTTATGCCCTGGTCAACGAACCCCGATAACTTCTCATTCCGCCTACACAGTTAATTACCCGATATCCCATTTCTGAAAGTATAAATGCCGCCTGCATACTTCCTCCCCCCGTATCACAATAAACAATTAACGTCCTGCTCTTAGGAAATGTAACCTGCCGCCGCTCTATCCGTTCAAGAGGCAGATTTACTGCCATAGGAATATGCCCTTCCCTGAAACGATCCGGTGTTCTCACATCTACGATAATCGCATCATTTGCAAGTGCCGTCGCAACAATCTGCCGAATATTGATATGCTCAAATGCCATAACCCGCCTCGATTTTTCTTTACTTATTACTACTTTATGCAGGCATTTTCTTCCCGTGACCAATCTTTTCAAAAAGGCTTTTTGACCCTTATATCATATCATGTTATAATCAGAGTAACTTTACGAAAGCGAGGATTAACGTATGGAAGCATTAGAATGTATTAAGACGCGAAGAAGTATTAGAAAGTTTACAGATACTGCGGTCGACCACAATACGGTAGACGCTATTATCGATGCTGCCCGCATGGCACCATCCTGGAAAAACACACAGATCGTACGATATAATGTAATTGAGAATAAGGCAATTCTGGATCAGATTGCGAACGAATGTGTATTAGATTTTGAATATAATCAAAAGACAATCTCCCGTGCTCCACAACTCGTTGTTGTCAGCATGGTAGAAAAACGCTGCGGCTACGAAAGAGATGGCAGTTACACAACCTCCAAAGAAGATCGTTGGGAAATGTTCGATGCCGGTATCGCATCACAGACATTCTGCCTTGCCGCACATGACAAAGGAGTCGGAACTGTAATCCTTGGCATCTTCGACGAAGCAAAAGTTGCCGAGGCAATCTCCCTTCCGGAAAACGAAAAAGTTGCTGCACTCATTGTAATGGGATACCCGGCACAGGAATGTGAGGCGCCAAAACGGAAAGAAGTTGCAGATCTCGTCCGCTACCTCTAAATATATTCCCTTGCACAGCGTGAGTAAGACG
>HF987877.1:24829-29441 GCA_000431135.1 Clostridium sp. CAG:590 | reverse complement strand
TATTCTATCCGTTTCGCACGTCCGATACTTACGCTGTGCAAGGGAATAAGATTACAATACGTATGGGGTTACCTGGTAAACGTAATAGTTCAACCAATTGAAATACAAGGTATTGGCATGACATCTCCAGGATTTGATCGGCGTCTGCGACGGGTCATCATCCGGATAATAATTGCATGGTATTTTCGGATTCAAGCCCTTGTCTACATCTCTCTTATACTCCTGATCAAGCGTCATCGTATCATACTCCGGATGTCCGGTAACAAAAATATTCTTACCACCTTCTGCAATGATCAGATATGGTCCGGTAATCTCACTTTCTGAAACAATCTCTAATTTGTCATTCGCCACAATATCTTCTTTGCTCACGCCGGTATATCTGGATTGTGGCACCAGGAAGAAATCATCAAATCCCCTCACCAATGGTGTCCGCTTATGAAACGTATAATGTTTATAGATACCGGAAAATTTTTCCGGAAGCAGATATTTTCTGACACCATACCGATAATATAAACCTGCCTGTGCTCCCCAGCAAATGTGAAGCGTCGATGTCACATTTATCTCTGACCAGTCCATAATCTTAGTCAGTTCATCCCAATATTCCACTTCTTCAAAATCCATCTTTTCTACCGGTGCACCGGTTATGATCATACCATCAAATCTACGGTTCTTAATCTCTTCAAATGTTGTATAAAACCGTTCCAAATGTTTTCTGGCAACATTTTTGGGTTCATATGTTCCCGTACGGATAAATGAAATATTAACCTGCAATGGTGTATTTGCAAGGCTGCGCAGTAACTGTAATTCCGTATCTTCCTTCAATGGCATAAGATTAAGAATCACAACTTCCAACGGACGAATATCCTGACTCATTGCCCGGTCTGCATCCATCACAAATATATTCTCTTCCTCCAGTATCTTTTTTACCGGTAAATCATTATCAATTCTAATTGGCATAACATTTCCTCTTTTCTATCTATCCTATTATATCTTCTCCATTTGCAATTCTTACAAATTCTTCTTCTGAAAGAATCGGAATGGAAAGTTCTCTTGCTTTTTTATTTTTGGAAGAATTCGAGGTAACATCATTATTGATCAGGTAATCTGTATTCTTTGATACAGATCCTGTTACTTTACCTCCTAATTTTTCAATGTAATCTTTTAATTCATTTCGATTGGCAAACCGCTCCACACTGCCTGTTATAACAAAAGTCTTACCTTCTAATGTCTGCTCCGAATCATTTTCTTCCTTTTCAAAAGTAATCTCCGCAAGTAATTCATTCACAATCTGCATTCTCTGTGGATTGGCAAAAAAATCACAAAATGCTTTGGCTAACACCTCTCCGATTCCATCAATCGCAACCAATTCTTCCTCCGTCGCATGAATAATACGTTCAAAATCCTTTTCAAAATAGGAAACGATTACTTTTGCATTTGCAAGACCAATTCCACTTATACCAAGGCTGTATATAAACTTAGCCATCGCGACCTTTCTTGCGTTTTCAATTGACTTCATCAGGTTATCATAAGACTTCTGTCCAAATCCATCCATCTCAACAATTGCTTCTTCATGCCGATTCAGATGAAATATATCCGACAGATCTTTTAAAAATCCCATAGAGATAAATTTCTCTAATGTAGCATCCGATAACCCATCTATATTCATGGCATTTCTCGATACAAAATGTGAAAATCCCTTAATCTGCTTTGCACTGCATAACGGATTCATACAATACAACGACTGTACTCCATTTACATCCTGTAGCGTAGTCGGTTCACCACATGCCGGACAAACCGCCGGAATCTCAAGATCATTACTCCTTGTAAGATTATCTGCCACCTGTGGGATGATCATGTTCGCTTTGTACACCGTGATCTCATCACCGATTCCCAAACCCAGCGCCCGCAAAATGCTGACATTGTGCAGACTCGCTCTTGTCACGGTTGTTCCTTCCAGTTCCACCGGTTCAAATACAGCCACCGGATTGATCAGGCCTGTTCTTGAAGGTGACCATTCCACTTCCAAAAGTCTGGTCTGTGCCTGTTCATCCGCCCATTTGAACGCAATCGAATCTCTCGGAAATTTGGCAGTGGTTCCCAGACTCTTTCCATATACAATATCATTATAAGATAATACCAATCCATCCGATGGTATATCATTATCCGGTATTCTTGCCGCAAAATCCATCACCTGATCTTCCAGTGTATCTTTCGTAACAACAAAATGTTCCACCACATCAAATCCCTGTTTCGCAAGCCAGGAAAAACGTCCTGTCATTGTATTGTCATAACCGGTCTCCTTCATCTGTTGCTCATTTAATACATCCTCAACGAGTGCAAACGCATAAAAATGAACGTGCCGCTTTGCAGTTATCTCATTATTAAGCTGTCTGACCGAACCGGAACACAGATTACGCGGATTCTTGTATTTTCCTTCTGCCTCCGGTATCTCCTCATTCATTTTATTAAAATCCGAATAACGGATAACCGCTTCTCCACGAAGTACCAGTCTTCCTAAATACGGTATCTGTTTGGGAACATTTACAAATGTCTTTGCATTATTTGTAATGACCTCCCCAATCTCGCCATTTCCTCTTGTTACTGCATTCTTAAGTTCTCCACCCTCATATGTCAGCACAACTGTCAAGCCGTCCAATTTCCATGAAAGAACGCCTTCGTGGTTACCAAGCCAGCTTATTAATGCACTTACTTCCTTGGTCTTATCCAATGACAGCATCGGCGCTGGATGTTCCTGTTTCTCCAACTCACTCAAAACTTCATAGCCGACATGAACGGTTGGACTATTCGCCAGCACAATTCCTGTTTCTTTCTCTAAAGATACCAATTCATCATACAACCTGTCATATTCCAGATTAGACATGATCTCCGTATCTTTTTGATAATATGCTTTGGACGCTTCGTTCAAAACCGCCACTAATTCTTTCATTCTATCCTTTTTAATCATATCATTTCCTCAATTTTCTTATTAAATAATCATTCTGTTTGAAATTTACCATTCTTAATCCGCTTTTGTAACTGTGTAAACTCCGCCTCCGAAACTGTTCGTATCTCTCCCGGTTTCATTCCCTCTAACAAAATGTTCATCACTCTGATTCTGCGCAGTTTGACAACTTTATATCCGTAATGGTCACACATTTTACGGATCTGCCGATTCAACCCCTGTGTCAAAACAATAGAAAATGTCTTGTCATTCTTCTTCTGTACCTTACAAGGTCTCGTAACAACCCACTGATCTTTATTGGAGTCATTAATCCGTACACCATTCGCCATACCTTTTAGGAAGTCATCTGTTAAAGAACGATTCACCGTTACTACATATTCTTTCTCATGTTGATTACGTGCTTTCGCAATCTCATTGCACAGATCTCCATCATTCGTAAGTAACAGCAATCCCTCCGAATCTTTGTCTAACCGACCAATATATTTTAAATGCGGATCCAAATTAAAATTATGGAAAATATTGGATTGATCTCCTCTGTACGCAGTACATGCATATCCCTTTGGTTTGTAAAATGCTATTAATTCAAACTTTTGTTGTCTGCAGATACGCTGACCATTTACAACAACTTCGTCCTCATCGGAAACCTGCATTCCCATTTGTGCGGTTACTCCATTCACATACACTCTTCCTGCCTGAATCCATTCATCTGCTTTCCTACGTGAGCACACACCTGCCTCACTCAAATATTTATTCAATCGAACTCTATCACCCATAACGGCTTTACCTCATTTGCGATCATTATCTTTCCTATCATAACACGCTCATTTCTCTTTTTCAAATTTTTCTATGAAATCATTTGTATATCCTGCTATCCGGAACACTTTTCTATAATTTTTGTAAAAAAATACAATTTCCACTTGAAAAAATTAAGAGAAACGGCTATAATACAACTTGAATACAACGAGGTGTTCTTACATTATTAAGAGCATCTCGCTTTTTTATGCTACAAGAGAACAAATTTTATCAAAGGAAGTGATCTCATGGACAGTATTGATAAGAAAATACTACATTTATTGCAGGAAAATGCCCGTTATCCATTAAAATATCTGGCCAGTAAAGTTTTTTTATCCTCCCCTGCCGTTTCTGCACGTATTGATCGTTTGGAAAAAGCAGAAATTATAACAGGATATCACGCAACTGTAGACCCGGTCATGTTAGATTACCATGTGACAGCATTTATTAATATGTCACTGGATCCAAAACAAAAACCAATCTTTTATCCTTATATCGAATCCTGTCCCAATGTACTAGAGTGCAACTGTGTCACTGGCGCATATTCAATGCTGATCAAAGTTGCATTTCCAAGCACAATGGAATTAGATTCGTTTATCGGGCAACTGCAAAAATACGGAAAAACAGAAACTCAAATCGTATTTTCTACCCCTGTAAAACCACGCGGAATCGACGTTTATGCCACCGGTTCACCGGAAGAATTGGAATCCGACGAGAATGCCTAAGCGGTCACAGCCCCGTTTCCGGCTATTTTGATGAATACAAGGGAACATAAAAAGCTCATATACATAATGTATTTGTTCAATCATTGTGTATATGAGCTTCTATTATATAACTATATTTACTGTGCTGCTTCTG
>HF987877.1:14315-24740 GCA_000431135.1 Clostridium sp. CAG:590 | reverse complement strand
TCTGTGCTCGCAGCGGCCGTTGTAGCATCATCCGTCTGTTCGGAAGTCTGATCTGCAACTGAATTGGTCTCTACATTACGCCTGCTGATAATTTCATAGAACTGTTGTAAAGAAGAATCTTTTTCTTTTAGCGCTTCATTTTTCTTTTCAACAGATTTGTATATTTTCTGTATGTCCTTATCTCCTTTTACCTTTTCTATATATTTGCTGATTTCATCCGGTAAAGTTCCATTTTGGATACGGAATCCCTGCGAACCTGTTACAATATATAGAGTGCTGATATCATATGGCGAAGAATTCACTCCTGCAATCGTTAAATTCGACACGACAAATGCTACATAGCTTCCTTCTTCCAAACCCTCTTTTGTATAAACCGTAATATTATCATATCCGGTAATAAATTCCGCCTTTTTCTTCAGACTCTCATTATTACTATACTCGGAAGAATCCGTTACCATGTCCTGCAGTTTTTCATTATCACAGGATGTAATTGCCTTAAAGTAATCCCCAATAAATGCGTTCAATTCCTTGTCAGCATCCTTTTCATAAGGAACGATCGTATCATGTTCATTCTTCGTATCCACCTTTTGAGAGAGCACGTCTTTCTTATCTACCTTCGTTGCTCCACCCACATTCAAAAACGGAAATCCCACAAACACATATGCCAATACCGCACACAATAAAAAAACGCTCCATCCCAATACAAGTTTTAACTTTGGGCTAACCGATATGCTGTCATTTCCCATCCGTATCTCAGATTCTTTCAAGTGAAACCTTTCATAAGAATCAGACATTCTATCAAATATATTTTTTTTCATAATTATCGCCTCATTTCATCTCTTGTAAAACAACCGATTACTTTGTTTTACACGTCATACAGCATCATTCTAACAAAATGCAAATTAAAATGCAAGTTTCGTTTGCTATTTTGAAAGATTTGTAGTATGATACTATTTGTGATTGCACCAGTAGCTCAGTGGATAGAGCAATGGCCTCCGGAGCCATGTGCGGAGGTTCGATTCCTCTCTGGTGCATTTTTCATGCCTATAATTCCTATATTTACAGACTTTGGAGGATATTATTTCTATGAATTATCATATTTTCTGTAATACCAGATCCCTTCCGCATAACTGTTCTGACGCAATCGGGGAATACACCAAGCGCTTATCCGCATACTGTAATACAGAGCTCCATTGTACTGAATATCTGAATGATCTGATTCGTATATACAAAACCGGGCAGCCGGTCTTCTGGATTCAACCGGGTATCTCCACCTACAGTTCTGAAGATTTTTCCAACATGATCGATACACTTCAGCAACAGGGTAACTCTACTGTTCATATCCTGATCGGATACAAACCGGATCTGCTCACGCGGCTTTACACAATACCTGATATCGACCAGTCACTTCAATATATGCGCATGACCGGTTTTCAGCTTTCAGACAGTACGATCGCTTTGTTACTCGTAGAACAAATATATCGTGCTTACACCATTCTTCACGGTAAGACCTATCACAAATAAATGATCATCTCTCCTATTGCATTTTGAATATCACATTTGCAATTTCTTCACATAACACCATTCGCATCATCTGATGCGGAAATGTCATTTTCGAAAAACTCATCCGAAGATTTGCTCTTTTTTTGATCCATTCCGGCAATCCCAAAGAACCTCCGATGACATACGTAACACTTCTGCACTCCTCATCCTTTGCTTTCCTTATATATTCCGCATGTTTATTTGTGGTAAGTTCTTTTCCTTCAATACACAAAGCAATCACATAGTCCTGATTACATATCTTCGCTCTCATCTTTTCGCATTCTTTTTCCAGAAACAACTCTTTTTTATCTGATTTTAAATGATCCGGAATCTTAAGATCTGGCAGCTCTATCATTTCCAATCGATTGCCCGTCTTATGAATTTGCTTTGTAAGTTCTTCAATTTCATCTCTAAAAAACGCATCCTTCACTTTTCCAACACACAAGATCCGATATAACATACTCCTCACCGTCCATATTATGTAAATGTTTTCAATTTGTTTTTATCAATGTCATAATTTGTTCATATTTATACTTTATATTATAAGCATAGTAATTTTTTCATAATTTTTTCATAAATTCTCCCTTATACTATAAAAAGAGCTTACCAATTTGGCAAGCTCTTTTTTACATGCACATTGTGAAATTCACTAAACTTAAATATCCATGTTCTTCATTGCTTCAAATTCCTGCATCATTTCATCGGATGGCTTCTCCGTCAACAAAGATACCACAACGATCAGTATCAGACCGATTCCAAAACCTACCACCAAAGAATACAATCCGGTCTGTGTTGCGAGCGTATTCACAATCTCTTTGCCCTTTTCATCCATTACCCCCGTTGCAAACATCGGAATATAATCCCATACCAGTACGGCTGCTGCACCGGACACAATACCTGCGATTGCTCCCGGCAGATTTACTCTCTTCCAATAAAGGGAAAGCAATACAATCGGACCGAATGCTGCTCCAAATCCTGCCCATGCATTGGAAACCAGTCCCATTACTGAACTCTTTGGATTTAATGCAATGATATATGCCACTACTGCCACAATTACAACAGTTGCTCTGCTGACTCTTAATACCGTCTTATCAGATGCATCCTTTCGGAATACACCCTTAAACAAATCTTCTGCCACAGAAGATGCCGTAACCAGCAATTGTGAATCCGCTGTTGACATGATAGCGGCTAAAATACCGCATAAGAACAATCCTCCAATAAATGCAAGATGAAGATCCTGTGTGAATACCTGCTTGATCATCTCTATGAATACATTCTCCGTAGATATATCTGTTGTCTCACCAAGAATTGTCGGATACAGATATGCACGTCCTAATATTCCAATAAAGATTGCTGCACTAAGAGAAAGTGCAACCCAGATAATTGCGATCACTTTTGATTTCTTCAATTCCTTTTCGCTTGAAACTGCCATAAACCGCACTAAGATATGTGGCATACCGAAATATCCAAGTCCCCAGGCTAACTGCGAGATCACATATACCGGTGACACCTGTGATCCGGAATCCTGCATAATATTAAGAAATGAACTGGCTCCACCGGCCACACCACTTTCTCCAATTAACGATATTACATTCTGTGGCCCTACCAAAACATACGCAACAATCGGTACACACAAGATTCCTGCAAGCATCAGCATACCCTGAATGAAATCCGTTACACACACTGCCATAAATCCGCCTAAAAATGTATAGATCAGAATAACAGCCGCACCAATTGTCAATGCCACTGTATAATCAATGCCAAATACGGAAGCAAATAGTTTACCACCCGCTGTCAATGCTGATGCAGTATACACCAAAAAGAAAATTACAATTACAACGGAAGATGCTACCAACAAAATCTGCTTCTTATCATGGAAACGATTTTCCAGATAAGAAGGGAATGTCAATGCATTATCTGCACAGATCGTATATCTTCTTAATCTGGATGAAACAAACAGCCAGTTACATACAGTACCAATAAATAGTCCGACTGCAATCCATGCCTGTCCGGTACCAAACGCATATACGCTTCCCGGTAATCCCATTAACAACCATCCGCTCATATCGGATGCCTGTGCAGACAATGCTGCTACCCATCCATTTAAATTTCTTCCTCCAAGGAAATAGTCCTCTGAATTCTTTGTCTGCTTTGCATATCTGGCACCAATCACAATCATGACGCACATGTACACTGCAAATGCAAGCAGAATCCATACTAATGAATCTGTCATACTCGTTTTCTCCTTAACACAAAAATATGACTTATTCTATCATATAAACACATTTTTTTCAAATTTTTTAGAATAATAAAAATACATAGTGACAAACAAATAAAAAAAACTTATAATATTGTCGTGTGTGATTTAACATAAATCATACATGCATTTAACATAATTTCAACAATAACACCATTTACTTACTTTTATGAAATCTAAGTAAAGCAGGAGGAGAAAAATGGACATTTTATCAATATTGCAGCTTTTAGGAGGCATCGGACTCTTTCTATACGGAATGAGTCTCATGGGGTCATCTTTAGAGAAATTAGCCGGTTCCGGATTAGAGAGAATCTTAGAAAAACTGACCACCGGTAAACGAAAAGGTATCGGATATGTAAAAGGCTGGGGACTTGGGGCCGGAGTTACTGCTATTATTCAGAGTTCCGCTGCTACGACGATCATGCTGATCGGTTTTGTGAATGCTGGTATTATGAAACTTTATCAGGCAATCCCTGTTGTCATGGGTGCAAATGTAGGTAGTACCGTAACCGCACAGATTCTTCGTTTAGGCGATCTCGGTTCTGACAATTTAATCTTAAAGTTACTCAAGCCATCTTCCTTTGCTCCAATGCTTGTAGGTGTCGGTGCCTTTATCCTCTTGTTCACTAAAAAGAAAAAAGCGAAGGATATTGCCGGAATTCTGGTTGGTCTTGGTGTTTTATTTTACGGTATGACAACGATGGAAAGTGTATTTGCTCCATTAAAAGATTCCCCAACTTTCCAGCAGGCATTTACTTCTTTCCAGAATCCTGTACTCGGCATTCTGATTGGTTTAGTCATTACCGCTATCATACAAAGTTCTTCCGCTTCCGTCGGAATCTTACAGGCTTTATCCGCAACCGGAAGTGTAAGTTACGCGACTGCCGTTCCGATCATCATCGGACAGAACCTCGGAAAATGTATGACCATCATTTTAGGTGGTATCGGTGCGAATAAGAAAGCGAAACGTGTTTCTCTCAGCTATTTATTATTTAATATATTTGGTGCCTTTGTATTTACCATCCTTATATACGGAATCTATTATACCGTAGGAATCAGTTTCTGGAACAATACAGTGAACCGTGGTGACATTGCAAATGTCCATTTTCTGTTTAACTTCTTAACCAGTATGATCCTGCTTCCATTTAGTGAAAAGTTTGGTAACCTTACAGGAAAGATCATCGGTGATGATGAGATATCCAAAACAGACAAAGAACTTGCCACATTGGACGATATGCTGTTAAATACACCAACCATCGCATTGGAACAGTGTAAACATGTAATCTGCTCTATGGCGGATGCTATTTATGAGAACTATAAGATTGCAACTGATCTTATTTATAACTATGATGCCTCCAAACAGGCAATCTTAGACGAGAACGAATCTTTCATCGACAAATGTGAAAGCTCCCTTTCTTCCTACATTGTGAAGATTAATTCCAAACGGTTATCCAAAGATGACCGTTTAGTGGTATCCGAGATTCTGAACTCTGTCAGCGACTTTGAACGTATGGGCGATCACTGTATCAACATATTCTATGTGGCTCAGGACAAGAACGCACAGAACATTCACTTCTCTCCTGCAGGACATCAGGAAGTGGAGGCAATCATTCAGGCAGTAGACAATACTATGAAGACTACATTTGAAGCCTTCAAACACGATAATGCGTCAGCCGCTATCCGTATTGAGCCATTGGCAGAGATTATTGACAAACTAAAAGAAGTTATAAAAGCACACCATGTAGAACGTCTCCAATCCGGCGACTGTGGAATTGAAGGTGGTATTGCATTAGTTGATCTGGTAACTAGTTTTGAACGTATCTCTTCCCACTGTGCAAACATTTCCCTCCACATTGTAAAACGTGTAGGAAATGACCGTGATTTTGATGAAATGCATGGACATGCTAATGATAGTTTCAGCGAAGAATACAAAGCGCTCTATCACTATTACGAATCACAGTATATTACACCTGTATTAGAAGAACCTGCCAAACCGGTTACTGTCCCGGATTCAAATGATTCCAAAAAGACAGCAGCTAACCCATCAAAAACAGATTCTATCAAAAAGAAAGCGCTGAAAACGGAAGTAAATAAAAAAGATACAAAGAATCGCAAAAAAGCTTCCGACAAACACAAAAAATAACCGGATTACATTATAGGAGCATCCATTTTCCATTCATCACTGCTTTCCATTATAAGCAGTTGTCCCTTTCGTATGGAAATGTATGCTCTTTTTTCTGCCATCTGATTACTGACCGTCCGGCTGCTTCCCCGATAAATTGTTGCATTTGTTAACGAATACTCTAATCCCCTCAACGTCACACCGCATACCTCGTCTGTCAGTGCAACCAGGGAAAGATATGTTCCAAAGTGTTGTTCTTTTCGAATACAACATTCCGGCCGGCACTGTCCATCTACGATCCGAATCCGATTGGTCTCATCCACAATGAACATTTCTATATTCCGTTCAACAGTCTGTTTTAACAGACCCACGTTTGCAAACACATGATCTAAACGTGTTCCGGTTGCCCCAAACAACGTGATCTGTTCTGCACCCTCTTCCATTGCTTTCCACACCGCCAGTTCCGTATCTGTTTCATCTTTTCTTGCCGGATGTCTCTCGACAACAATTTGTCCGGATTGTTCTGCCTTTTGTTCGTATTCATCTAAAATATCTGCATTTACCGTATCAAAATCCCCTACTACATAATCCGGTATAAGCTCCAATGTTTTTGCATATTCCAATCCTTTATCTGCAACAAAGAGTCTGTCATACGACAGACTCTTCATATACGTCTTTACGAATGCAGGATTCAAAGAACCTCCGGATATGATAACAATATGTTTCATATTCTTACTCCATTCTAAATAAGTGCTAATAATTGTTTGGTATTGACCACCATATCTCCCTTAAATACCGCAGAGCCTGCTACAAATACATTTGCTCCTGCATCTTTCACCTTTGTGATATTCGCAGTGCCAATTCCACCATCTACTTCAATCCAGACATCATCCCTGCCACATTCCTGTAACATGCTCCTGGTATCTTCAATCTTATTCAGGCTCTCTTCAATAAAACTCTGTCCACCAAATCCCGGATGTACACTCATAATGAGAATCATGTCCACCTCTTTCAAAAATGGTTTCAACACGGAAACCGGTGTGTCCGGACTGATTGCAAGTCCTGCCTTAAGTCCCGCCTTATGAATCTCCTGTAATGTATTGGCTGCATCCGTACAAGCTTCATAATGCACTGTTATAATATCCGCTCCTGCCTTTACAAAATCGTTCAGATAGCGGATCGGCTCCTCAATCATTAAATGTACGTCAAAGATTGCATTTGTAATCTTTCTGACAGATGAAATGACAGGTGCGCCAAATGAAATATTCGGAACAAACTTACCATCCATTACATCTAAATGAATAAGCTCTGCTCCTGCAGATGCAACAACTGCAATATCCTTTCCCAACGTTGAAAAATCTGCCGATAAAACAGATGGTGCTAAATAGTTCATGTCTCTACCTCTCTTTGTCTCTATACTACATATACTCTCTTACGCTCAATATTTGCGTTTATCTTTTAGTTCTTCAAAAAACAGACAATAATTATCATACCTTGACCGTGCAATCTCACCATCATTAACTGCCTGCTTCACACCACATTCACGCTCGCCCACATGATTACAGCCTCCAAATCTGCAATAAGGTTCATACTCTGTAAATTCCTTGTAATATGTTTTGAGCTCTTCCGGCTCTAAATCATAAAAATAGATAGAACTAAAGCCCGGTGTGTCCATTAAATATGTGTTCTCTCCAATTGGCAGAATCTCGGAATGTCTTGTCGTATGCCTGCCGCGCTGTATCTTTTGACTGATTGCACCGGTATCCATATTCGCATCCGGATTCAGTAAATTCATGATAGATGACTTACCAACACCGGACGGACCGGCTAAAGCCGTTGTTTTACTCGCCAGCACCTCACGGATCTTATCCATTCCATGTTCTTCATATGTGCTCGCACTTAATATCCGGCATCCGCTATCTTTGTATATCCCTTTGTACTCCTCAATTACAGCTTCATCCACCAGATCCATTTTGTTAAAACATATGATCGTACTTACCTTCTGACGCGCCATCATGATCAAAAAACGATCCAGCAGATTAAAATTCGGATCCGGTGATGCCGCTGCAAATACCACCATTGTCTGATCTACATTTGCCACAGCAGGGCGTATCAACTCAGAATGTCTTGGTAATATCTGATCGATATTACCAAGACATTCTTTTTCGTCTAATACGGTGATCTCTACATCATCACCAACTAATGGTTTTACTTTTTGATTCCGAAATTTTCCTTTGGCTTTGCATTCATACGTACTACCCTTGGCATATACATAATAAAAACCTGCAATCCCTTTAATAATCTTTCCCTTCATTGATTACTCCGCTTTCAGACTCGCCTGTAAGGTCGATGAGAAATTACCCGTTATGTCATTTCCATTTGCATCCTGCACACTGTATACTAAAGAAATATTAGACTTATCTTTAATACCTGTTATTGAGCCAAAGGAAGATCCATCCAAAGGCAAAGATGCTTCATCATAATAATCCTGTACTAAAACATGTGTCTTACCATCTGCCTGTAATTTGACGGTAACCTTAATCTGTCCACCCTCCGGGAAAGAGTAACTGCTGTTACTGATGGAACCGGAAAATGTTGCCTTGTACGTGGTCTTAGATGCCTGTGTTGTATCCGGCTTCTTACCCTTACTGATCGTAATAGATACTTCTGCACCTTCTTTGACTTCTACACCGGCCTCCACGCTCTGTGTAATAACCAGTCCCTCTTTTATTGTATCACTATATTCCTGATTTACATTACCAAGTTTTAATTTGGCATCAGATAAAGCCTTCTCCGCATCCTTGATCGACATCTTCTTGAGATCCGGAACTTCCACTACTTTTACTTCTTTTCCCTTGCTGACAACAATGGTAACCGTTGATTTCTTAGCCGCTTTTCCATTACCTTCCGGAGTCTGACTGATTACTTTTCCCTCTTCTACTTCATCATCATTCTCTTCATCAATCTCTACCTTGAATCCGGCTGCTGTTAATGTTGTCTGTGCTTCATCGGAAGTCTTACCTGTTACATCCGGAACATCCACCATTTCCTGACCCTTACTGATGATCAGTTTAACACGGTCATCCTCTTTTAATTTGGTTCCTTCCTCAATACTCTGGCTGATTACTTTCCCCTCTTCAAAGGTATCACTATATTCTCTCTCAATCTCATAAGCAATTCCAGCCTTATCTAACGCTTCCGTTGCCTCCTCTTCGTCCATGTTGACCACAGAGATCATTGTATCTGCCGTCGCTTCTGTAGAAGATGCTGCTTCCGTTGTTGCATTCTTCTTTTTTCCAATACCACTGATCGATACCACTGCCACGATCAAAATGATTGCGATCAAAACAGTTGCTGCAATTGCTCCGATTGTGATCAGCTTCTCCATCTTTGGATCTAATGAATCTTTGTCATCCTTTTCGTCAAACACATCATCGTCATCATCATATTCATCCTCATCATCGTCATCCTCATACTCCGATTCATTATACAATTTTTCTAATTCCGTATTTGCTTCTTCCAGTTCACTGTTTCTTCTAGGCTGATCAACCGGAAACATGGATATTCCTTCCTGTCTGCCGGTTGCATTGTTGATTGCCGATAATTCATCTTCTGAAATCTGTATCGTTGGTGCACTGTCAGACACCATTGTATTGGTAATTCCAACATTTGCATTAGGATCTAATGCAATCTTTTTCAAATCTGCAAGCATTGCACTCGTAGTCAGATATCTGCGTTCCGGTTTCTTCTGTGTTGCCTTCAAAACGATCCGTTCAATTCCAACCGGAATATCCGGATAATACTCACGCGGCGGAATAATCTCACTTTGAATATGCATTAATGCTACGGTTACATTATTCTCTCCTTCAAATGGTACTCTGCCCGTAAGCATCTCATATAACGTAATTCCCAATGAGTAAATGTCCGATCTCTCATCCGAATAACCACCACGAGCCTGTTCCGGAGAAATATAATGTACACTTCCCATTGCACTTGATGCAATCGTATTAGAAGTTGCTGCTTTGGCAATTCCAAAATCTGTAACCTTCAATGTACCATTCTTTGATACAATAATATTCTGTGGTTTGATATCCCTGTGAATGGTATGATGCTCATGTGCCGCCTCAATGCCGGAGCAGATCTGTGTAATGAAATTCAATGCCGTCGCATATGGCAGTCTTCCATTCTGCTGAATATATTCCTTCAGCGTAATTCCTTCTACTAATTCCATTACTATATAATAGTAACCGTTTTCCTCTCCCACATCATATACATTCACAATATTCGGATGGGAAAGTCCTGCTGCCGACTGTGCCTCGACCCGGAATTTGCTGACAAAACTCTTATCATCTGCAAATTCAGGCTTCAATACCTTGATTGCAACATAACGGTTCAATACATGACATTTGGCCTTATACACAACTGACATTCCGCCAGTGCCTACTTCTTCTATAATTTCATATCGATTCTGGATGATCGTACCTGGTTCAAACATATTCTACAC
>HF987877.1:11148-14305 GCA_000431135.1 Clostridium sp. CAG:590 | reverse complement strand
ATGCTACAACTCATTCAAAGATTGCTCTATTACTACTACACCTATATTATCCTTACCGCCATAATAATTGGCTCGATCAATCAACTGTTCACAAATTCTGTCTACAAACTGCTGTCTCATCACAATGCTTCCAATCTCATCATCTTCCACCATATTCGTCAGACCATCCGAACATAACAACACCTTTTCTCCCGGTTGCAATTCAACCTCAAAGAAATCCGGAACTGCTTCTTTTCCGGTTCCTAACGCCCTTGTTATAATGTTCTTTTCCGGATGGAACCGAACTTTTCTCCGGTCTAACTGACCGGTTCGAATCAATTCTTCTACCAGCGAATGATCTAAGGTAATCTGTCTGGTATCTTCCTGTCCTATCACATATAATCTGCTATCACCAATATTGGCAACATACATCTTATCGTCTATCATCACAGCCGCCACAAATGTGGTTCCCATTCCCTTTAGCTCGCTGTGCTCATTTGACATCTGCAGGAGCATATCATTCACTTTTGCGATACCTGTCTTCATAATTGTAATCGGATTCTCATAGCTACATTCTTTTGCATAATCCACAAACCAGGATACCGCATGTGCAGAGGCATAATCACCGGCTTTATGACCGCCCATACCATCTGCAACAATATATAGATTCGGAAGGTTTCCAACTGGTTTGTCTGAAAAATAGATGCTATCCTGATTGATGCTTCTAACCATTCCAATATCTGTTTGTCCATAGGATATCATCAAAACCCTCCAATCCTACTCTGATTCTATATAGGTCTTTCGAAGCTGCCCGCAGGCTGCATCAATATCTTTACCCATACCTCTTCTAATTGTAACATTTATTGTATTCTTTTCAAGCATTTGTTTAAATTTTTGAATAGAATTTTCATCTGCTCTCTTAAATGAACGCTCTTTGATCGGATTCACCGGTATCAGATTCACATGACATGACATACCTTTTAAAAGATCCGCCAGACGCTTGGCGTCCTCTTTGGAATCATTCTCTCCCGCAACCAAAGAATATTCAAAAGTCACTCTGCGCCCGGTCTTATCAAAATAATAACGGCACGCTTCTAATACCTCCGCAATACTGTATGTATTGGCGATTGGCATCAATTCCCGTCTTTTCTCATCCGTTGATGCATGTAGTGACAGTGCAAATGTTATTGCAAATCCTTCATCCGCCAAATCATATATTTTCGGAACCAATCCGCAACTTGATACAGTAATATTACGCTGACTGATATGCAATCCATTCTCGTCAGTGAGCATCCGAATAAACCGGCATAGATTGTCATAATTATCCAATGGCTCCCCGGTTCCCATTACCACTACATTAGATACCCTTTGTCCCATTATCCGTGTAATGGCATATATCTGGTCTAACATCTCTGATGCCGTCAGATTTCTGGCAAGTCCCATCAATGTAGACGCACAAAAACGGCATCCCATTCTGCATCCTGCCTGGGATGAAATACATACGGAATTACCATGCTTATATGGCATAAAGACGCTTTCAATCACATTGCCGTCCTGTAACCGGAATACAAACTTATTCGTTCCATCTATCTTTGATTCAAAACGTTCCACTACTTCAACCGATACAAGTTGATCTGTAAGCCATTCCTGCATATTCTTCGGAATATTCTTCATTTCCTCTACATTTCTTACCAGCTTAACATGCATCCAGTCATAAAGCTGTTTGGCTCGGAATCCGGGATAACCATTCTCTACGACATAATTCGTAAGTTCTGGCAGCAACATTGATTTGATATCCATCTCTACACATCTTTCTTTCTTAATTTGGCTATAAAAAATCCATCACATAAACATACACCCGGCAATAACTGCAACGTTTCGTCTTCCACATATGGTTGCAGTGTCTCCGGCAAATGTTCTTTTATTGGCTCCGGCTCTAACGGATAATGATCCAACATCCATTTCACATTATCGCGATTCTCTTCCGGATTGATCGTACAGGTACTAAACAATAATAAACCACCCGTTTTCACATATGAGATTGCATTTGTTAAAATGGTCTTTTGCAGATTGGCCAATTCTAATAACTGCTGTTCACTCATGTGATATTTGATATCATTCTTATGGGAAAGAATACCGAAACCGGAACACGGAAGATCTGCAATCACAATATCTGCCCATTCTTTTCGTGATTCATCCGGTACTAATGCATCCCATACTTTTTCCTGAATATTGGAAAGTCCTAACCTTTCTCTGTTCTCTTCGATCAGGGCAATCTTGTGCTCGGATACATCTCTTGCCTCAATCATTGCCTTATTACCCAGCTTCTGTGCAAAATGTGTGCATTTTCCACCCGGTGCTGCACACAGATCTAAAATATGAAGCGTTTCTCCCTTATATTCCTTCTCTGCGCCTGCAATCGGATATAACAACATAGAACTTTCATCCTGTACAAAAAATTCGCCCTGACGAAATCCCGGAATCCGGCTTACATAATTGATCTTATCCAAATGCAATGCATCTTCCGAATAATATCCGTCTGATACTTCTATTCCGTTTTGCTGCAATTTATCCGTAAGCTCTTTCTTTGAAATCCGGTTTTCATTCACCCGGATCGTAATACCGTTTGCCTGCAAAGATGCTTCTAATATCTGTTTGGTTGTTGGTATGCCATACCAGGAAATCATCTTCTCCACTAACCATTCCGGTATCGAATACTGTACCGACAGATATGGAATCTCACCATCTTCCTCTTTCGGAAATGGAATCTGATCAATATTGCGTTCCACGCACCTCAATACGCCATTCACAAATCCGGACAGATTATGAAATCCTTTCTTCTTTGCAAGTTTGACGCACTCGTTACACGCAGCACCATTTGGCACTCCGTCCATATATAACATCTGGTACACGCCCATCCGCAAAAGGCATCGTATCAACGGTTTACATTTATTTACCTTGGTCCGGCTATACTGATTGATCACATAATCAAGCCGTGTCTGATACTCGATCGTTCCCTCGACTAACCGTGTGATAAATGCCCGGTCCTGTTTACTCATAAACTGTCTGGCATACAGGACCTTATGAAGTGCATCCTTTGCAAATATATTCTTTTTTTCCACCTCTACCAATACTTCTAATGCAAGAAGTCTGGTATTTTCTGAATCTGCCATTTTCT
>HF987877.1:6056-11109 GCA_000431135.1 Clostridium sp. CAG:590 | reverse complement strand
TCTATCTGCCACCAAGCTGCATTCCGTTTTCTACCTTATATCCTAACAAAAATGCAGAAGTGTCCATCCGTTTCTTACCCTCTAACTGAAGATTATAGATTCTGAGTGCTCCGTTTCCGCACCGAACCGTAAAACTCTTCTTATCTACTGCGATCACGGTTCCCGGCGCAGCACCTGACGTACACTCTTCCTCTGCAACAACCTCGGCTGCATATATCTTCAAGGTCTTTCCCTGAATTGCCGTATATGCACTCGGCCATGGATTGAGTCCTCGTATCAGACGCTCTAATATAACCGCATCCTTTGAAAAATCAAGGCATCCCATATCTTTTGACAACATTTTTGCATAACTCGAACGACTGTCATCCTGTTTGGTTCTTGTTGCAGTTCCATCTTCTAACATCTTCAATGTTCTTACCAGTAAGGATGCACCTTCTTTTGCAAGTTTGTCAAACAAGGAACCTCCTGTCTCGTCTGCCGCTAACGGAATCCTGCTCTGGCAAATGATATCTCCGGTATCTAATCCTTTTTCCATATACATGGTTGTCACTCCCGTCTCAGCAAGTCCGTCAATCACTGCCCACTGTATCGGAGCCGCCCCACGATATGCAGGAAGTAAAGATGCATGCACATTGATACAACCATACTTTGGTATATTCAATATGGATTCCGGCAGGATCTGTCCAAATGCAACCACAACGATTACATCAGGTGCAATCATTTGTAATCTCTCTACAAAAGATTCTTCTCTGACTTTTTCCGGTTGTGCAACCTCTAAATGACATTCCATTGCTTTCTCTTTAACCGGCGTGTAACACAATTTTTTGCCTCTGCCCTTTGCCTTATCCGGCTGTGTAACAACTAATGCTACTTCGTGTCCTGCGTCTACAATAGCCTGTAATGTATCTACCGCAAAATCCGGAGTGCCCATATATACAACTTTCATGTTCTCACCAACCTATCTATTCTGCTTCCGGTTCATTATATTCTACGTCATGAAGCGGACCGTCTGCCACATCCTTATAGAGAATACCATCTAAATGATCTAACTCATGACAGATTGCTCTCGCAAGAAGTCCCTCTCCCTCAATCTCAATCTCTTCCATATCTTCATTCAGACATTTACAGATCACATGATTCGGTCTTGTCACCGTTGCCACCTTGCCCGGTAAACTCAGACATCCTTCATCTCCTGTCTGTTCTCCGTCCTTTTCTACAATGACTGGGTTGATCAATACATATGGATGCTCATAATCCACATCAATCACAACTAAACGTTTCAAAATACCCACCTGAGGTGCAGCAAGTCCTACACCATTTGCCTCATACATCGTATCAAACATATCATCGATCAATGTGCGGGTACGATCTGTCATTTCCTTTACTTCTTTGCATTTTTTCCTTAATATATCATCTCCGTCATAACGGATCTGTCTAATTGCCATAGTTATTCTCCTTTTCTCACACAGATAGTTTTAGTATAGCATATCTGTATTCCAATGTCACCTGTGGATTCCTTTTCCATAAATACTATCATCCCATGCAATTTCATTAATATGATGTCAACGGATCAAAATCAAATGTCACATAACAATCACCGTCATTGCCGCTTTGTTCTAAGTATTGCTCCATCCGGTCTTTGATCCTTATCAGCCTGTCTTTATCCTTATATTTTAAATACAACACTCTGCGATACCGGTCATTGATCCTTGCAATCGTCGCATCGCACGGACCCACTACAACTACTTCCTGTCCCTTTGGTGCATTTTCTGCCAATTCTTTTAGTGTAAGCGATAACTGCATTACCGTATTATATTGTTCCGATTCCATAAACACTGCCAGCATATGTCCAAATGGCGGATATGACATCAGACTCCGATATGCCTTCTCTTCTTCATAAAATGCTTCATAATCCTGTTTTGCCGCTGACTCTATACAGTAATGATCCGGTACATATGTCTGGATCACAACCTCTCCGGGAAGATCTCCTCTTCCCGCACGTCCAGCCGCCTGCGTCAACAGATCAAAGGTACGCTCCGATGAGCGAAAATCATTATCAAACATCGTAAGGTCTGCTGCGATCATACCAACTAGTGTCACATTGGAAAAATCATGTCCCTTTACGATCATCTGCGTACCCACTAAAATATCCGCTTCCCCATTAGCAAATCTGGAAAGGATCTGTTCATGTGAATTTTTATTTTTTGTTGTATCTGCATCCATCCGCAGTACCCGTGCTCCCGGAAATAACGTCTTTACCTGTTCTTCCACCTTCTGTGTACCAATTCCAAATCCTGCGATATAAGGTGATGCACACTTCGGGCATACCTTCGGTTTGGCTATCTCATATCCACAGTAATGACAAACCAATTTCTCCCTTGCCGTTCCCTGAAAATGTTCTGTCAGGGATACATCGCAATGCGGACATTCAAACACATACCCACAGCTTCTGCAAGACACAAAACCCGCAAAACCTCTCCGGTTGATAAATAACATTGTCTGCTCTTTCTTTTGCAGCCGTTCCGTCATTAACTCCTTTAAATGTCTGCTGAATATGCTGCGGTTTCCCTGTCTTAATTCCTCCCGCAGATCAACCACTGACACATTTGCCAGACAGGCACTCTCTTTGGCTCTCTGCTTCAATGTCAGAAGCTGATATTCTCCTTTCATTGCATGATAATAAGATTCCACAGATGGAGTGGCAGAACCAAGCAGGACAAATGCACCCGACATTTTGGCACGTTCGATTGCAATCTCTCTTGCATGGTACTTCGGCGGATATTCGCTCTTGTAACTCGTTTCATGTTCTTCGTCTATCACGATCACTCCCAGATTCGGAAAAGGTGCAAACAACGCAGAACGAGGTCCGATCATAACCGAAACATCGCCATGTTTTGCACGCTCAAACTGGTCATAACGTTCGCCTTTACTCAAGCGTGAATTCATGATCGTAACCTTATCTCCGAACCGTTTGCGAAATCGTTTCACTGTCTGATAAGTAAGCGCAATCTCCGGAATCAATACGATTGCCTGTTTACCCGTTGCTACCACCTTTTCAATCACGTCAAGATATACAAGAGTCTTGCCACTCCCGGTCACACCTTTTAATAAGTATGTGTCACGTTTTCCATTTTCATAATCGGTCAGGATGCGATTGATCACCTCCTGTTGTTCCGCATTGGGAATCTCTCTTTTCTGTGTGCCAGACTCCGCATATGCATTATCATCAAAATCATTTTGGTGTTTTATAACACTCCGGTAATATCCTTCCTCCTGAACAGCGATTACGCCTTCTTTTTCCATTGCTTTCAATGTAGAAGAAGATATATTTAATTTGCCGGTAACCAGTTCATATGGTATCACTTTCTCCTGAAACAGCTCCTGAAGCAGTCGCACTTTTGCTTTCGCATTCTTTTTCTTATATCGCGCCAGTTGCTCTATACATTGCTCATATCCGTATAGCAGACAAACTTCCCTGTGTTTCAGTCCCCTGACTTTTTCTTTGATCGGCATTACGGTTTTTAATGCGTTGATCATTGTAGAACCATACTGCTCCTTCATATATGCGGCAAGCCCGATCAATTCACGTTCAATTGCAATTCCATTTTCGCATATTCCGTCAACCTGCTTTAATTTGCTCTCATCATACTGCGGTGTGTCTGAAAATGAAATCACATATCCTGTACGCAAATGATTACCACGACCAAAAGGGATAGACACTTTTGTGCCTATCCCAATCTCTGCTGCAAGCGTTTCCGGAATCTTATACTGAAATGTCCGGTCGATCGCTTCATGCGAAATATCGATTATTATATCCGCATATTTGTGAGACATCTTCTTCCTCCAACACTTCCCGGATCAGATCCCGTTCGTCCATATGGTATTTCTTACCCTTGATCTCCTGATAATCCTCATGACCCTTTCCTGCCAAAACGATCACATCCCCTTCTTTGGCATGCATGATCGCATACCGGATTGCTTCTTTCCGGTCAATAATTTCTATATAATCTCCGTCTGTCTTTCCGATGCCGGTCTTAATGTCATCAATGATCGCCTGTGAATGATCGCCTGTGGCTCTTCATCTCTTGGGTTGTCCGATGTGATTATGGTAAAGTCTGCAAGTTTACCGGACACCTCTCCCATCTCATACCGGCGAACCTTTGAGCGATTGCCTCCGCATCCAAACAATGCGATCAACCGTTTTGGTTCATAAGCACGCAACGTTGTTAAAATACTCTCCAGACTCATTGCATTATGTGCATAATCAATCAATATTGTAAATGCATCCGAAATCGGAATCAGTTCCACACGCCCTTTTACATGGATATGCGTAAGAATCTCCAATATCTGATCCATTGCAACACCCATTTCCTTGGCAACCGCAATTGCCGCAAGAGAATTATGCACCGAAAACTCACCCGGCAGACTCACCTGTACCTGTTCTTCGTATTTTCCTTTCAGATGATAAGTAATACCAAGCTCTCCGTCCTTTTTGTATAAATGAAGATCTTCTGCCTGATAATCCGATCCGTCCTTTTCCCCATAAGTGATCACATCACAGGTATGTCCTTTTAAAATATCCTCACAATATGTATCATCCACATTGAAAATGCCGGTCTTACACAATGTAAACAGCTTTGCTTTCCAGCCTAAATATTCCGCAAAATCCTTATGTTCGTTCGGGCCGATATGATCCTCTGACAAATTCGTAAATATACCATAATCAAAATCAATTCCGGCAACCCGGTCTAACATCAATCCCTGTGACGATACTTCCATCACCACGCTGTCAAGTCCGGCTTCTACCATTTCGTGTAGTGTTTTCTGCATTACAATGGATTCCGGCGTAGTATTGCTTGCAGGTGTCACCTTATCGCCTACTATACTCTCTATCGTTCCAATCAGACCGGTCTTATGTCCGGCCGCCTCTAACATGGATTTGATCATATATGTTGTAGTTGTCTTACCTTTGGTTCCCGTAATTCCAACCACAGTTAATTTCTTCGATGGTTCCCCGTAAAATGCAGAACAAATCACACCCATTGCATACCGT
>HF987877.1:5664-6029 GCA_000431135.1 Clostridium sp. CAG:590 | reverse complement strand
TCACTTTTACAACTGCAACCGTTTCATTTCCCCGCAGATCAATATCCTTTTCTACAACAATGACAGCCGCTCCCTTCTCTGCTACTTCTGCTGCATATTTATGTCCGTCAAATACGGCTCCGGTTACGCAAAAAAACAAAGCACCCGGTGTAACCTTTCTGGAATCATTTTGAACCATATTCACTTCTGTATCCGGGCTTCCCTGTAAAAGCTCATACTCTACATCTTTCAGTAATTCACTTAATTTCATTTCAATACCTCCTGACCAAATAAGGAACAAAAGGCTGTTGCACCTCTTGTGTAACAGCCTTCTAACGTTGCTATGTATCCAACAAAGCTGCCAATGACAGATTCTGTTGGTTTAC
>HF987877.1:5290-5597 GCA_000431135.1 Clostridium sp. CAG:590 | reverse complement strand
ATTCCTCATCTTCGTTCTGTGCATCCTCTGTCAGCTGTGTCTCCATATCAATCTCAGCCTCATCAACTGCACCAAAATTACCTTCTAATTCAGAGCTCTCTAACTTTAAATCTTCCTCGTCACCTTCTTCATCTTCACCCATAATCTTAATCTTGCCTTCATATAATTCCTGAACAGCAATGGATAATGGTTTCTTCCCTTCCTCGGCTTTTACAAGAGGTTCATCCCCTGCAATAATCTGTCTTGCTCTTTTTGCGGTAGCAAGTACGATGGAATATCTGCTGTTAACTACCGGCTGGTTACACCG
>HF987877.1:0-5272 GCA_000431135.1 Clostridium sp. CAG:590 | reverse complement strand
CCCCCGGTTCACCCTCACTGTTTACAACTGCCATTAAATCCGTATAAGATGGATGTATCATGATAAAATCTCCTTTCGAATTGCATTTAATTCTTCTTTCATATTGTTAATATAATCATTATGTTTCTGCGTCTTAAAACTCTCTGCACGGATAACCGCATGTACATCATCCACACAGGTATCTAAATCATCATTGACAACCAGATAATCATACTGTGGCATATCATCTGTCTCTTCATATGCCCTCTTCAATCTCTTAGCAATTACTTTCTTTTCTTCTGTACCGCGTCCCTCTAAGCGTTGTTGTAAAGTCGCTGCATTCGGTGCTGTCAGGAATATCAGTACCGCATCCGGATACTGTTCCTTAATGTGCATTGCACCCTGTACTTCAATCTCTAAAATGACATCCTGTCCCTTCGCCAGCTCATCCTCTACATATTTTCTCGGAGTTCCATAGTAATTCTCAACATACTGAGCCCATTCAATAAATCCATTATAATCAATCAGATTCCGAAACTCTTCGACTGTCTTAAAATGATAATCCTTGCCGTCTATTTCTCCCGGTCTGGGCGCTCTTGTAGTTGCCGAAACAGAAAGACTATAATGATATTTCTCAATCAGCTTCTTAACGACAGTTCCCTTGCCAACTCCGGAAAATCCGGAAATGACAATCAATTCGCCTTTCTTATTCATATGCCTCAACCCTCTACTCTATATTCTGTATCTGTTCTCTGACCTTTTCTATCTCTGTCTTTAAGTCAATTGCCTTATTAGACACATCTAAACTGTCCGCCTTAGACAAAATCGTATTCGCTTCACGGTTCATTTCCTGAGCAATAAAATCTAACTTGCGTCCAACATTGCCACCTTCTAACAGGATTGCTTTGGTATTCTCAATATGACTTCTCAAACGTACGGTCTCTTCATCCACGCATATCTTATCCGCATAAATCGTAACTTCAGTAGCAATTCTGCTCTCGTCTATCGCAGTTCCGTCTAACAACTCCTTCACCTTATCCTCTAAACGCTTACGATAAGATTCAATCAAAGATGGGGAAACCGATTCAATGTAATCCACCATGTCGATCATGCCATCTAACTTCGCGATCAGATCCTGCTTAAGTGTCTCTCCTTCTTTGGTTCTCGATTCAACAAACTGCGTCGCTGCTTCATCTAAGCATACCACCAGTTCTTTCCATAATTCATCGGTATCAATCGATTGTTCTTCTAACGTAAGCACTTCCGGAAATCTTGAAAGGGAAACTGCTGACAAATCACTCTTCAGTGCAAAATCCTCTGACATCTGCTGCAAATATCTTACATATTCCTTTGCAAGTTCTGCGTTATATTTGACGCATACATTACTCTCTGTGTAATCTTCATAGGTAATGAATATATCTACCTTACCTCTGCCTATATACTTCTTCAAATGATTACGGATTGCCGCTTCAAAGAAGTTGAATTTCTTTGGCATCTTAATGTTCAGATCACAATATCTGTGATTCACGGATTTCATCTCGATTACTATCTTTCGTTCTTGGGTAATGCTTTCACTCCGACCGAAGCCTGTCATACTTTTTATCACTAGTTTCACCTGCTTTGCTTCAATTTAAACAATACAAGTTATTATATCAAAGGCATTCACAAATTGCAAGACTTCCCCTACAATACTTTCTCATAAAAAAAACGATCTTACAAAACTCCGGCTTTGGCACATTCACCCATATGCCGATGCATTGTTTCATAAGACCGTTTTTATAAACTATATTGAATAAATTATGCCAATCCTCTTTCTTCTAACCAGTCATACGGAAGGGTCTTTCCTTTTTTCTTTGCAATTCCCTTGAAATGGAACGATACGATGGTTGCTGCCGTAAACAGAATCAACAGAACAACCAGCACCTGAACTGATTTCGCAATACTCTCTCCGCCACAGATCGTGCTGCGGAACGCATTTACTGTATAAGTAAATGGTACCAGATCATGAATCTTTGATACAAACTCCGGAGAAAGCTCAACCGGATAGGTTCCGGCAGAACCCGCTAACTGTACAACCATAAATACAAGCATTAAGAAGCTTCCAACTTTTCCAAGCCATATATTAAAGAAGTACATGATCGAAGTAAATGTTACCGCCGTCAGACACGCAAACGCTATCGTCTTTCCGTATTCAACCGGATGGAAACCAACAAGTTTATTCAATGCAATGATCAATATCGCACCCTGTAAGATTGCAACTGGATATAGTACGGTTGCTTTGCTTGCCCACCATGCAAGACCGGACTTTAACTCACCCTTATAAGACATCAGTGGGTAGATCAGACAGAATGCAAGACATCCAACCCAAAGTCCCACAGACATCATATATGGTGCCATTGCATGACCATTGTTTTCTACCGTTGTAATCTTTGTTTCGTCATCTTCTACCGGTTCTGCAAACATTTCATATGTTTTATCATTCGTTTTTACTTCTTTCACTTCTTCTGCTCCATCTTTGATTCCGTTATGTAATTCCTTGGAACCATCCTGAAGCTTGTTCATACCCTCAACCAGATCCAATGATCCATCATATAGTTTTGAAGAGCCCTCCGAAAGACTGGCCGTGCCACTTGTCAGCTGACTTACACCACTGATCAGTGTCTGATTATTAGCAGTCAATGTATTCGTGCCATTTAATAATGTTTTTGCACCGGCATCTAACTGTTTTGCACCGGTTGCCAGACTTGCAATACCCTGTGTCACCGCAGGCGTATTTGTCTTTAATGCAGTTGCACCGGAAGTTAATGCGTCATTGTTAGCTGTTAAGGTATCAAATCCTTTATTCAAGGCTGTAATTCCTGCCGCTGCAGTTGGGAATGCTGCGGTTGATCTCTCTAATTTCTGTAATCCGGCAGAAACCTGCTGTGCTCCTGTTTCTAAAGCAGCAGCTCCCTTATATGCATCATTTAGTCCGGCATTCAGTTTTGCCATAGACGTAGCTGCTCCGGATAACTGAGAAATACTTCCGCTCATTCCTGCCAAAGTCGTCTTTGCACTATTCAGCGCTCCGCCGCACGTCTGAAATGCTCCCTTTGCAGAACCGATCTCACTTGTTGAAACCTTTGATGGCACATTGCCCTTTGCTGCTTTCAATTGATCGATCTGAGCAGAAAAATCATGATTTTCATCCTGTGCAGATTGCAAAGCTGCGATCACGCTATCAATCTTTGCATTCCGGTCGGCAAGACCGTCAATTGCAGTATTCGTACTATCTGCTGTGTTCTTAACGGAATCTGCAGCTGCAACAGCCTCGCTTACTGCATTTCCTGCCGCACTAAGCCCGGAACCTAAACTGCTGATACTGCTTACTGCATCATTTAATCCGGATAAGGAACCGGACGTAGCCTCAACTTGCGTCTTCATCGTTCCAATTCCTTCTTTTAACTTCTTTGTACCTGCTACCATAGAATCCTCTCCATTGGTAACTGCGGAATTTAACTGACGAATTCCGGAAGATACGGCTCCTAAGTTTTCTAATGCCGATAACTGTTTGGCACCCTCCGCTAACTGTGAAGCACCACCAACGTACGCAGTCACACCATCTGCAAGGGAAGATACTCCTTCCGTATATGTCTTTCCTTTTGTTGCTAATGTATCAGTTCCTTTTTGTAATGTCTTTGTTCCTTTGGAAAGTGTCTTTGCACCGCTTCCGATCTTGCTTGCGCCATCGGTATAATCTTTAATTCCTTTTTCTAATTTGCCGGCACCTTCATTTAATTCTTTGGCACCGTCTGCAACCGTATTCAAATTGGTAGAAATCGTATCCGCACCATCTGCTGCTGTCTCAATTCCCTCTTTTAATTCCAGTGAACCGTCTGCTGCATCCTGCATACCATCCCCGATTGTCTGAATCTGATCAAATACGGTCTCTGAATACGTCTTTGTAACTTCTGCTGCCACACTAGCTTTTATCTTTGAAAGTGCAGTTTCACTCATCTTAGAAGCAATGTAATTGGTTCCCGGATTTGTCTCATAAGTAAGCTGCATTTTCTTTGGCTCTTCATCCATCAAAGTAGATGCATTCTCTGAAAAATTCTCCGGAATGGTAATTACCATATAAAAGGTTCCATTCTTCAGACCCTGCTTCGCAACATCTTCATCCACAAAATTGAATGCCAATGAATCATTATCTTTTAATTCATCCACCAATTCTTTGCCGACCTGCAATGTTTTACCTTCATATTCTACCGGCTTGTCGTGATTCACAACCGCAACCGGCAGATTCTCCACCTGACCATATGGATCCCACATGGATTTCAAAAATAAGCCTGCATAGATTAACGGAATTGCAATAATTGCAACCACTACGATCAGCATGAACTTATTATGCCATAAACTTTTCCATTCATTTTTAATCATATTGTTTTCCTTCCTTTTTATTATGTAAATACTTTTTCAAACCGTTTAACACTCAACAGATTCATGTTTAATAGAATCTTAATTGACTATTCAATATACACTTGTTTAATAGAAGTTGTCTCCAATACTAAACACAGTGTTGATTTTTATTACAAAATGTATTATACTGAACCTAATGAAACAAAACAACCGTTAATTACGCCCCAAATTGATTATTTATAGGCAGATTTTAATATTTTGTTTATCAAGAAAGGATGAATTCTATGACTGGAAAAGTTGACCGAAGAGTCCGCAAGACGCGTGCCCAGTTACGTGCAGGTCTGGCACGACTCATGCAAAAGAAAAATATCCGTGAGATTACCGTCACGGAATTAGTAGATGAGGTAGACATTAACCGTTCTACCTTCTATCTTCATTACGAAGATATATATCAGATGTTAGAAAGTATTGAACAGGAGATTATGGAAGAAATCCGTTTGTCCATTACCTCCAACCCGATAGAACCATTAGCAAGCACAGACAAAGCACAGGCATTTCTTGTCCACATCTTCAGCTATCTGGAAGAAAACCGTGAGATCTGCAATGCCCTGCTCGGTCCACACGGAGATATGGCATTCGTAGAACAGACAGAAAAACTTGTTGCCGAGACTGTATTTGAATCTCTTGCAAATCAGTTTCCGAAAACGACACCGGATATGAAATATACCTACTCATTCTGTCTCACCGGATTAGTCGGAATGTTGAAATCCTGGTTGTCCGCAGAGGAACCGGAATCTCCCCAGTATATGGCAGATCTGACACATAAGCTCTTTACAAACATTACACGCGACATCATCAAATAATTTCTTCCCTTGCACAGCGTAAGTTTTCACGG
>HF987876.1:1509-1728 GCA_000431135.1 Clostridium sp. CAG:590 | reverse complement strand
TTATTGCGGCAAGAAGCTGACTGAGCATACCGGCGGGAAAGCGACCTGCATGGACAAGGCAAAGTGCGAGGTCTGCGGTGCGGAATACGGTGAGCTTGATCCGAAGAACCACACCAACTTAAAGCACTTCCCGGCAAAGGCGGCGACCAAGACCACCGAGGGCAATATCGAGTACTGGTACTGCGAAGGCTGTGGCAAGTATTTCAGCGACAAGGACGG
>HF987876.1:0-1364 GCA_000431135.1 Clostridium sp. CAG:590 | reverse complement strand
GGCGGTGCAGTAACCGTAACAACCGTTTACGGCAGGAAGAAAAAGCGCAGCGTAAAGTAAAATCAAATATTTAACCCAAGGGCGGCTGTCGGAAACGGCAGCAGTCTTTCCTATCACAATATACCGAAAAAGGTTGACGAACAAGTGTTCTGTATAATATAATCTATATGCTCTCATTAGAGAGCCACAACTGAATATCTGAGTGAAGCACAAGGCAGCAGCCGAAAGAGATTGCGGCTGCGCCGTTCCTGTTGCAGCGTCTGCCTGCGGGACGGAAAAAGCAGACACTGAAGGTTTCTGAATTTCAGAGCCGGTACATAGTTTCATCAAAGATATAGTGAGAGATTTTCTCCCGCTGATTTGATGTGCTGTGTACCGGCTCTTTTTGCCGTTCCATATTCATTAGCAGAAAATTTACAAAAAATCTTCGTTCAAATCGAAAATAATTTTCCAATTGATTAGTGGGAAGACAATGAGAATTGCAGTAAACCACCTGCCATTCCATGCAACTGGTGTTCAGCCACGGTTGCGGATATACTCGGTAAGCAGGAGTACTGCGGCGATACGGTGAATTTCCGCAGCACCACCAAGTCTTTCAAGAACAAGAAAAAAATTGACCGACCGCCGGAGAAATGGCAGATTTTCAAGGATACCCATCCCGCCATCATTGATCGTGAGGTGTTCGCCTTGGTGCAGGAGCTTCGCCAGCACCGCTCTAGCGCTTCCCAAGCCCCCCCCGCAGACCCCCAAAAAGGGGCATCGTCAGCCCCTTTTCGGGGCTATTATACTGCGCCGATTGCGGAGAAAAGCTGTATTACAGCGTCACCAATAACTACAAACGAGAACAGGCGTATTTCTTCTGCTTCTCCTATCGCAAGAACTCCGAAGTCTGCTCTGCCCACTATATCCGTGAAAAGGTAGTGGAGCAGATCGTGCTGGAAAGTATGCAACGCATCCTGCTGAATGTGCAGGCGTTTGAGAAAGAATTTGCCCGCAAACAGATGGACTGCTACACGGAGGACAAGAAAAAGCAGCTGACAGCAAAGCGCCGGGAGCTATCCAAGGCGAAGAAGCGTATTGCAGAGATCGATGCTCTGATTCAGAAAATCTATGAGGACAACGCCAGCGGAAAGCTGTCCGATGAACGCTACGCCACCCTGTCCCTGTCCTATGAGGAGGAGCAGATTACGGAGCTGAAAGCATTGACGCCGGAGCTGATTCACGAGTTCGTGGACAGGATCGTGGTCTATGCGCCGAAAACGATTGATGGCAAGCGTGTACAGCTTCTGGACATCTATTACAGCGGCGTGGGCATTCTGCACGAACTGCCCCCGGAGGAAATGGAAGAAGCCTTCCAGCAGCAC
>HF987875.1:34304-39952 GCA_000431135.1 Clostridium sp. CAG:590 | reverse complement strand
TACTGTCAGAACGTGGAAAAATGGCTATATACTTTACCGGATATAACCCTTAAACATATTCACCTTGCGGCTTCTCCTTATAAAATTCCGCTAATTCCTGATCTACAATATGAATATACCGTTTCAGACATGAGTGAAGACTATTCCACTCGACACAATTATCCACACACGGAACCTCACAATCCGACATTGAGATTATCAGTTGCTCCCATTTTGCTTTCTTTTGCTTAAATGATAATGCCCGGCAAGCATATATCAGCCAGGCAGTTTCAAGAGATCTAAATTGGTATTGAATCTATTTTAAATATTCCCTTATATCTTTGGAGTTGATAAATGAATATATATCCATATTGGGATTGTTCCTTTCTATTCCTGATGTTGTATAAATTAGCATCTACAAACAGGCATATTAAAAGCAATTTCCGGGCAATTATTATTTTTATATCAGATTCTGATGTCTGACACCAATTTGGTTCCTATGCTTTTTCATCTCTCTTATACCATTTATTATATGCTTAATTCAGCTGTCAGAGAGGTTTCTTTCGCACCGTCCACATTCCCATGAACACACTGCAAAGCAGAACACCAATGCCATATTGTGCAAGGCAACTAGTAACGGATGACAACAAATGTGTATTTAAGCTATATTGCACTCCCCAGAATACCGCCATGATCAGTGTAAATGTAACAATACTTATTGTTGTTCTTAACAACCAATTTCTAAACATAATATTCTCCCATTTCATAACTAATGAATATATTTTTTTCTCCAGTTTTGTTCATACCCAATAGAGTCCTCACTTATATCAGAGTAATCAAATTCCGTCTTCATATTACCATCTGCATCAACAATCATAGTCATAACAGACCATTTACTTTTATCATCTAATTTGTCTCTCTCGACCTTTATTATTTTATCAATGTTCATAAATACTTTAATCAATTGTGCATTGCCAATTACATTTTGTCTAAAACAATCTGTATACTCATCGTTATCATCTTTCACATAATATTTCATCGTATAACTTCCCTCTATGTATCCTGCAAAGAAAACCAGTCTCTTCCAATGCCCAGGTAGAACTGGTTCAAGAATATCGAAAATCCTTTGAAATAATTTATCTTCCATATCTATTCCTCCTGATTATTAGGAAAAATCCTAAAGTTCATTTCCCCATTAACAGAATATGTAACAACAATATCTGTTGGTCTTCTAGAATCTCCTTCATAAACTATATCAATATTAACAATTACTTCTTTTCCATCTTTGACTTGTTTTGCCAAATCGTTTTCAAAATTCTTAAAGTCAACTCTATTAACGACTGGATCCTCTGGTATCATATTTTCCAACCCATTTGAGCCATCAAATTGATCTCCAATCAGATGTCCTCTATCATCCCCTTCTTTTTGATCTCCTTTACCAATATCCGTAATCGAATCCTTTATCGTTAAGCGATCATTTCTGTCTTTCATACGTAACAAACCGCCTACAGAACTTACTCTTCCCATATTATCCGTTTGATAGACATATCCATTTATTTGATACTCATTATCAGGAACTAAATCATTGTCGATACGATATACATTTCCATTATCATCAAAATATTGAATCTTACCGTCTATCTTCCATTTATTCACCTCATTGGATTCGCTATATTCAACTAATCCTACTCTTAATCTTCTCCGGGTTCACATCCTTTGAGGAATCGTTTGAGCTGTCTGATGCACCCTGATTTCCCGTATCCTCTTTCGTCTCTGTTGATTTTTCCGTTGTCTCCGTACTCTGTATCTCCCCTGTTGATGCATCCTGGTCTGCCTTTCCGGGATCCTTTATTTCATCATCTTTCTTTGTGTCTTCGGCTGATGTGTTGTTATCCGGCGTATATGCGAAAACCCAATAATCTTTACCACCATCGCTATTATATTCATAGATCGTATGATCTTTTACATAAAAATGCGGGTTTCCCGGTTTGATCCAAATGTTCTGAATGTTATTATCATGTGCAAACGCATTAGCGATCATATTGGTCATGTTCTCACCGATATATACATATTTTAATGATTTCGCGGCAAGTGCCCCTTCATCAACTGTCCGGATTGCATCCGATAGTGTAATCGCGACAACATGCTCATTCGAGGCAAAGGCATTCTCTTTCACATGATCCACAATATATTCCACCCCGTCCTTTTCTACAACCTCCGGTATTACAATATCCGTTTGTTCTTCACGATCTTCTACTCTTACAACACTCGCAATATGTGTCTGCTTGTTAATACTATAGACTACTCCCTGTGCATCGGTCATATTCCGTTCTAATACCACTTTCTCATGCGCCTTTTCTATGTGCATATCATAAACCCCATTAGTGATATCCGCATCCGGATCCGTATTCTTCATCTCCTGTTGTATATCCTTTGCATATCCACACTCCGAACAATACTTTGCCGTAATCTTCATATATGGATCTTCATACACTGTCGTATCTGCCAGATGTTCATGATCGTGGGAACTTACATCCACAAAAGAAAATCCATTCTCTAACGCATAATCCTCTGCTACGCTTCCTTCTTCCCCATATATCACAGCCGAACAATCAGCAAGCACACCATCTCCAATTGATGTCACCGATGGCGGAATGTAAAGCTTCTTAAGAGATGTGCATTTTGAAAAACATTTTTCCGGAATACTCTGTAACGTATCCGGTAGTAATACCATCTGCAATCTGCCACATTTTTGAAACTCCTTCTCCCCAATGGCAGTCACACCATCCTGCACAGCCGCACACTGAAGATACTTCATTTCCCCAAAAGAAGAACTGTTCTTATCCTCTAAATGCAAACCCTTTGTAAGCAACAATGCGCGCATCGGAACATACTGGTCCATGGTATACAGCCGCAGTGTATAATCTCGCTTTGGAAACTGAATTGCCTGCAGGGAATAATCTCCCCCATAGAAAGGACACGCACCAATTTCTTCTACATTAGACAGATCCATGGTACGCAACCAGGTACAAAAGGCAAATGTCCCGAATCCAATCCGCTTCACCGAATCCGGTAACCGGATACTGCGATATCGGCTTTCCCTAAATGCCTGGCTCGCTATCGTTTCGGTTCCGTCCAACACCTGATATTCCCCTAATGCACTTCCTTCTCTCATCGGAGGGTTATATAGCAGTGTCTTCCCATCTTTGCTGTATATCACACCATCCACATTTTTTACATAAGGATTGTCTCCCGATACCGCCACTTCCCGCAAGTTAGAGCAATTCTCCATACTGCACTGTGTCAGATCCAGACCCTTGCCAACATAGAGATACTGTGCCTGCATATTAGACCAGATAAGACTGCTCTTAGTCTCCGTAATCGTATCCGGTATGACCAGAACACGGATTGTTTCATTATTGGTAAATACCTCCTGATCCATTGTGGTTACCGTGTATTCCTTTCCCTGATATGATACCTTTTCCGGAATAATGCAGACTCCGTCCTCCGTCTCCTGATATCCACTGCTATCCGTATAGCCATCTGCATAATTACCTATCATGGCGGTTCCATGCTCATCATCTAATGCGTACTTTATGCCTTGTGAATCCCTACAATCCTCATCCAACACCTGTACTACTTTCGTCTCCTCGATTGGATAATCATATTCCGCGGCCTGCACATTGTTTCTCTTTCCGATTATGCAGACCAGCAGCAACACGCATACACCAAACATTTTCCACAACAAAACACATTGTCTGATATCTTCTATTCGACTTATATTCCTTTTCAACATTCTCATTCTATATCTCCCACGCATCTTCCGATTCTTATGCTTTCTCTGTAACCTGAAAATTACTCTTTATAACTTCAGATTTGCAAAATGTTCTGCACTCTTCTCATTATATTATCTTATAACTCAGGCAACGTCTCTAACACATCCGCATAGCCATACATCTCTTCTTCCTGATAACAGGCAAGCAGTACGGCATCCAGCTCCCGTTCTTTGCTGATCGGTGCCATGTTACAGGCTGCCAGCACAACATCCGCAGCCTGCCAAAACATCTGTCTTGCTTTTTCTGCATCATATAATACTCCTTTTTTCTCCGTCTGCTCTATGTATTTCTGTTGTGAAACATATAGTACAAATGGCAGCAGATCACTGCGCTGTACGACCAGTTGCCGGCGTTTATGCTCCTTATCATATTCCACCAGCCATTCTCTTGCACTGCCACAGCTCCAATCCACATCCTCCTTCTTCGTCAATTTCTTCAGAAGATCCCTTATATCTTCCGGGCATGCTTTCTCCGGCTGCAATGTTTCCAGTCTTCCTAATGCTGCAATCACTTTCATTGCCGTTTCCTTCTGATTTGCAATATTAAACAGATCCGATATGTGTTTCATCGTCATGTTACGCACATCCGAATGTGTATTCTTTGATTGCGTTTCTAATCGGTCACAGAATATTTCCGAACGCACCAGCGAATTATTAGACAATGTTGAATATGTGATCTTCGCAAGCTCTTTGATATTCTTTGCCAGATCCTCTGACAATGCACTTCCCGAACGCGATTTCAGATATTTCTGAATCATCCGATACGGATCTTTTCTGTCCGTCATCCAATGTCTGCTCTTCCATACATTATAATCTGTCTCAGAAAGCCGCTGTTCTAACTGTTCTGCCGCTTCCTGCCGGATATACTTTAATACCTGGTTCCGATAACTTAACAGATACGAAAGCGCCGTGTTACTGTACCCCTTAAAATACACCGTATTGTCTGCCATAAAAAGTAGAAAATCGGATACCGGCAAATTCTTTTTTTCTTCATATTGTAACTGCAGTTGTTCCGTACTCCGTGTCGTCGACAGTCTCTGATTCACCATCAGATTCTTTTCAAACAGACGGATCATCTGCTGGCATTTATCAAACGACAAACCATTCTCAATCCCATACAGATAAATAATCTCATGGTAATCGCTGATCTGAAAAGACGGCTCACCAATTCCCCTTGTCAGGTATTCTTCCGTCTCTTTCTTATCTAAATGCAGCGCAAATGCCATTTCATATATATGTATCCGGTTCGGTTTCGTATACCCCGTCATTCCAAACCACCTGCGCATCGTTACCTCGCTCGCAAGCTCTGCCCGTTCCGTCTGTATTTGAAATTCTGCATATGCCTTCCTGCGCAGATCATCTGTAATCACACTATCCAACGGCATATCACACATTTTACAAACAATAAACTCATCAAACCGAAAAAATTTCTTTTCTTTATATATCTTCTGTAATGCTTTGCACAATCTATCCTGTTGCATGCTTCCATTCCTCATCCTTGGTCAATCACTTCTATATTTACTCAATATATCCATCTAATTCATCCGGTTTCTTTGTGGAAGAACTCTTATTGTTCTTAGCCGGGGCTGACTTTGTTGTCTGCTGTGTCGTAACCGTTTCTGTCGTTTGCACAGGCTCCGGTCCTGCACTTATTATGAGCCGAAGATCATACTCTTCTCCTTCTTCTAATTCTTCTCCCTCCGGAATACTCTGCTCCATCACCTGTCCCGACGGAATCTCATTACTATACTCTTCCTGCCATTCTACACGAAATGTTATATTCTTAACCGTAGTTAATATCTGCTGTATTTCACTCTTTGTATGTCCGACACAG
>HF987875.1:33017-34277 GCA_000431135.1 Clostridium sp. CAG:590 | reverse complement strand
CCCGCTCTTCCGGCGTTTCCTTCGCATTCTCCGTTATACTCCCCTGTAAACCACTGCTATTCTCTTGCTCATTCTGCGTAACTACAATATCTTCCGTTGCATTCCTGACTGCATGTAACCGTGTCATCCGCCGATATCCTACCGAACCGCCAACAATCCCTATCAGCACGAAAGCAATTCCCAATATCCATGCAACCATCCTGTCGGCTTGTCTGCCTTTCTTAGGTGTTTCTCCTGTTGCTCCCTCCCCATACAATTGCTGATACAATGCCGCAACACTCTGAAACCGGTCTTCCCCATGCACGGACATTCCCTTCATGATCGCCTGCGCCTGCGCATTGGTAAGCATAACGCCCGGCTCATTCCACAACGGAGTAACCTTATCTTCAATCGTTCGCTGAATCGCCTCATCCGGTGCATTTCCTGTCATTGCGTAGTACATGGATGCACATAGTGCATAGATATCCGTCCACGGTCCCTGCTTTCCATGAGAACGGTACTGTTCTTCCGGAGAGAATCCCCGCTTAAATGTAATCGTAACCGTTCTGGTCAATTCGGCATTCTGCAATTCTGCCGCTCCGAAATCAATCAACACCAGATTATGGTTCTCATCGAATAACAGGTTATCCGGGCTGATGTCCCGATGTATGATTCCTGTCGCATGCATTTTCTCCAAAGATTCCAGAATCGGCCGGAAGATCTTCAACACCTCTCCTGCATCCATGGTGCCTTCTCTTTTTATGTATGCTTTAAGACTCTCCCCTTCAATATAATCCATTACAATGTATGCCGTATTGTTCGCATAGAAAAAATCCCTTACCGACACAATGGATGACAATTGATTAAACCGTGTCAGATTCCTTGCTTCTTTTAGAAATCGTTCCAGACGCCGGTCATATTCTTCTTTCTCAATACCGCCAAACAGATAGACCGAATTGTCATTTCCCCGGATCACGTCACGACTTACCAGATCGGACGGGTAATATTCCTTGATTGCAACCGGAATCTCCAACAAAGTATCCCATCCAATATATGTAATTCCAAAACTTCCTTCCCCTAATACCCTGCCCAGCACATAACGCTCTGCCAGACGGGTTCCCATAATCAGGCAGCGCGGGATCGGGGTATAACTTCTCTGCTCCAATCCACAATATGGACATATCTCTTTGTCCTGCAATTCATGCATGCATCCGATACAAAGGTGGTGCTTATTAATCTCCATACGAGTCTCCTCATCCCTTTATCTATAATAGGTACTAT
>HF987875.1:31542-32983 GCA_000431135.1 Clostridium sp. CAG:590 | reverse complement strand
CTCTTTCGTTTCTCAATTAATCTTATCATAATACACATTTTCGCATTGGGCAATTACAAAATTTCCATCCTTTACCTTCTTTGTATTTTCGTGTATAATTATAAGTAATTATTGGGTATTATAGATGGAGGTATACGTTATGAATAAACCAGAGAACAAGCTCGCTTTTTCCGTGTTAGCGACTCTGACTACAGGAATTGCATTAATCTATACATTTATTATGTTTCACCGCATCCTGTTTGCGGTTGTCGGTGTCAGTATTCTATTCCTGATCACTGCGTACATATTAGTACAGAATATTGTTGCATATATCACTATGCGTAACAAGTCGATGAATGTTCAGATCAAGAATTATATCGATGATATTTCCCAACAGCTCGAAACAATGAATGGTGCTCAATCCAAGCTCGGCAAAGCAACCTATCTCTACACCAGACAGGCTGCGGAAAAGGTCAGCACTTTGGAGAATAATTACGCAGAGAGCCAGGCTGCACTGTACAAGAATCTTTCCACAATTACCAATACCCAGAACAAAGCTACAAAATTAATGATCAAATATGATCTTAACAATACTACAAAACTGATCTCCACGATCAAAGATATGCGGAATCATTTATCGGAAACCATGGTTCAGGGCTTTGATCAGATCCAGCCAAACAATGATGACGTAGTCGCTGTATTAAATGATATCGTATCTTATCTGAAATCCCAGCCACAACAGTTGAATCAGGGCTTAAGTATTCAGCTTAACAATGTGGCACACGAATTACAGAATATCTCAACCAGCATCCAGCAGGTTCAGATCCCTGCCGGAACACCTCAGGTACAGACAATGGCAGATCCTGCATACGCAGATACGGAACAGGCAAAAGATATTCCAACTGACAATATGATACTAGAAGACATAGCAGAAGATATACCGGAAGCTGCTGTTTCGGAAGATATCTCCACAATAGATACCCTTGCTACAGCGGAAACCGCGTCCACGGAGAAACCGGTTATAGAATCCATTCCGGAAGAACCGGTTGCAAAATCCATTCCGGAAGAACCGGTCGCAGAATCCATTCCGGAAGAAACTGTTACAAACACAACGGAAAGCCCGGATAACCTCGGAATCGAAGGCAAATCTTCAAATGATATGTTAAGTGCGGATGAGATCGCAGCTTTATTTGCCGCTGCCGATCCTGCACCAAAAAAAGAAGAACCGGTAACGGAAGAAACCGCAGATGCGGAACCATTCACACCGACCTTTACCGTTGTGGGCAAATCCACTGAAGCCAAGGAAGAAACCGAAGAACTGACAGACAATGTAACACCAATTACAAGCACAGAACCTGCGGATGATCCAAACAGACAATTAAGTGCAGATGAGATTGCCGCTTTATTTGCCGCTTCCGACCCTGCACCAAAGAAGGAAGAACCGGTTGTTGACACAACTCCG
>HF987875.1:25144-31510 GCA_000431135.1 Clostridium sp. CAG:590 | reverse complement strand
TGACGATCCAAACCGTCAGCTTTCACCGGATGAGATTGCAGCCCTGTTTGCCGCTTCCGAACCTGAACCAAAGAGTGATGAAGAAGCCCGAATCGAAGAACAGAAGATGGATGAAGCCCTTGCCGCACAGGCAGCCGCTCCAACTGTAACACCTGTTTCCGATGATCCGAACAAGCAATTATCTCCGGATGAGATTGCGGCACTGTTCGCATCACTTGGATAATATGAAGAATATTGCCCCGCCCCCCGAAAGTCTAACTTTTGAGGGGCGGGGCATTGTTCTTCATATTCTTTTATCCTTTATTTCCGTTGCAGAAAATATGGAGCAGTTAATATTCCAGTATTTTTATTATAAGATATTGCTTCCATAAAAAATCTCTGATACATCGGCAACCGTATTGTTATACAATCTGTATCTTCATCCATTTCATAAGAGAATGATCGCATAATATCCCTTGCTGTATCTAATGGCAGCTCTCGCTGCGTAGACTTTAAAAGATACATCGACACTACACCCATACACCCTGCAAATAAAATATCTGATCCAATTGTAATGATCATTTCTACCGTTGTATCTTGTCCTAAACAAAATATATTGAATATTCCTTCAATTATTATTATAAGAATAAAAGTTCTAAAGAAAGTTGTATATTTACCCATTAGTATTGAACCGCCTTTCCCATACAGATGTACTGTATTAAAAAACACTGTACATCCTTTGAATTTTAATACTTTTTCTTCATTATAACTTACATCTTCTATATTTTGTCTCATTATGAGTTAATTTTTAGCTTTTGTCAACTGAAATTGCCAGTGCCTATCTCTTCGCCACATATCCGTACATTTTCCTATAAAGTAAAAAAGGCCGCCGCATAAATGCGACGACCTCTTACATTCCGTCTTAAGCTTACAGGAACTTAACTGTGTTAATCTTAACACCAGGACCCATTGTTGAAGATAATGTTACGCTCTTCATATACTGTCCTTTTGCTGCTGCTGGCTTAACCTTAATAATCTCATCTATTAACGCTTGGAAGTTGTCTGCTAACTGCTCCTCTGTGAAAGAAGCCTTTCCAACTGGCACGTGAATAATGTTGTTCTTATCAAGTCTGTACTCAATCTTACCGGCTTTGATATCATTAACAGCCTTTGTAACATCTGGAGTTACAGTACCAGCTTTTGGGTTTGGCATTAAGCCTTTTGGTCCAAGTACACGACCAAGACGACCAACAACACCCATCATATCTGGAGTTGCAACTACAACGTCGAAGTCTAACCATCCATCATTCTGGATCTTTGGAATTAATTCCTCGCCACCAACATAATCAGCACCTGCTGCAGTAGCTTCATCTACCTTATCTCCCTTAGCGAATACTAAAACCTTAACAGTCTTACCTGTTCCGTGAGGAAGAACAACAGCTCCACGGATCTGCTGATCTGCATGACGTCCGTCAAGACCCATTCTTAAATGTGCTTCTACTGTCTCATCAAACTTTGCACTTGCTGCTTTTTTAACAATTGCAACAGCTTCCGGAATATCATAAACCTGTGTTTTGTCTACAAGCTTTGATGCTTCAACATATCTTTTACCTTTTTTCATTTCTTAAAAACCTCCTGTGGTATTATCGGGAGCGACCCTCCCACCAAATGTAATAATCATATAGCCAACGTCGGTTTGTAGGCTCGAAAGCACCTCGCCAACTGCACCAACATAACTACGACTAGGTTCAAGCTACGCCTAACGGCTTGCTTTCACCAAGTTCTCTGGCATCCATTCTACTAAATTCGAGCCACATTTCATTCGCTCTCATTAAGTATCAGGATGGGCTTTCGTACTAAGCTCAAACATCGCCTAATGGCTCGTTCTCGCTAAGTGCTCAATGTCTAATCCTCAACTACGATTCCCATAGAACGTGCTGTTCCTGAAATCATACTGATTGCTGCTTCAATGCTACCTGCATTTAAATCCGGCATCTTAAGCTCTGCGATTTTCTGAACCTCAGCTTTAGAAATGGTAGCAACTTTAGTCTTATTAGGAACAGATGAAGCTTTGTCAAGCTTACATGCTTTCTTTAATAAAACTGCAGCCGGAGGAGTCTTAGTTACAAAACTGAAACTTCTATCAGCATAAACAGTGATAACAACAGGGATGATCATTCCATCCTGATCTGCTGTCTTCGCATTGAACTGCTTTGTGAATTCTACGATATTAACACCGTGCTGACCTAATGCAGGTCCAACTGGTGGTGCAGGAGTTGCCTTACCTGCAGGAATCTGTAATTTGATATATCCTTCTACTTTCTTAGCCATAATCGTTATTCCTCCTAATTCATGTGGTCAATCGGGACTTGCCCTCCCACTTCTGCACAACACAGAACCGATCCATTCTGCTATGCAATCTTCTTTTTACTAATTGTCGGATGCATATTCACATCCTTATCACGTCTGATGAATTAATCCATCTTTGAAACATCCATAAAACCAATTTCCACAGATGTTGCACGACCGAAGATATCTACTTCAATCGTAACGACCTGTTTTGCTACGTTGATATCCGTAACGGTTCCAACGGTTCCTTCCCAGGCACCGGAGATAACCTTAATGCTATCACCAAGCTCAACATCAATTTCCACCCGAGGAAGCTCCTGCTTCGCATCATTCTTATTTGGAAGTTTGATTCCCAGATTCTTAATCTCTTTCTCTGTAAGCGGTACCGGCTTAGATCCCGGACCGACAAATCCTGTAACACCTCTGGTGTTGCGGACTACATACCAGGTCGCATCATTCATAATCATGTTGATCAATACATAGCCTGGGAAAATCTTTTTTGATACGGATTTCTTCTTACCGTCTCTTAATTCAACTACTTCCTGTAATGGAACAAGAACCTCGAAGATCTGATCCTGAAGCTTTCTGTTCTCAATGGTCTTTTCAATATCAACTTTAACCTTATTCTCATATCCGGAATAAGTGTGTGCCACATACCATTTCGCTTCGTTACTCTTTTCTACTTCTGCCATGTGTTCACCACCTAACCAATAATAAATGAAAGACCAATCTGGAACAACCAGTCAATTGCCGCAATGATACAACCGATTATAAGCGCTGCAACAATAACTGCTACTGACTGCTTACCTAAAAGCTTCTTGTCAGGCCAAATAATCTTACGGAATTCACCTTTCAGCTCGGTGAAAAAGCTTCTTTTTAAAGACGCTGATTCATTTTCATTTGCCATCTGAAATCACCTCCGTAATCCTAATTATTTGGTCTCTTTGTGTAAGGTATGAGCCTTACAGAATGGACAATACTTCTTAGTTTCCATACGCTCTGTGTGGACTCTCTTGTCCTTTGTCAGATTGTAATTACGCTGTTTACACTCTGTACATGCCAATGTGATCTTAACTCGCACAACTTCCACCTCCATCTTAAATTGTAAATGCTTCCTTTTGTCTGCAAACCCAAGCGTTAATTGAAGTTTTTGCACACAAAAAAAAAGCTCCGACATGTGTCGACCGTATTAGAATATCAGATGGCATAGCAAAAGTCAAGAAAAACCTTGATTTTTCCTGACTTTTTTCATTTACTCTTTCTTTACGACAATATTTCCTTCTACAACCTCTAACCGGACTTTCTTTCCTTCGATCCCTGCCTGCTCCATCATCTTTTCCGGCAACTGCACACGCCCGAATTTATCCAGGATACTGAATTCCTCATGCGTTTTTTCCGACAGATCCAGTTCTCCAAAGCTCAGTTTGCGCAGACTGCTTTCATACTCATCTTTCATGATCTGCTCCGAACTGATCTTACCGTCCTGAATCCGCACCACCCGTTGAACCATTTTCGCAATCTTGTTATCATGCGTTACGATCACAACGGTCAGTCCCATTTCTTCATTTAATTTACGAAACAGTTCAAATATCTGATTTGCCGTTTTCACATCAACCGCTCCGGTCGGTTCATCCGCCAACAGGATCTTGGGGTTATTTGCCAGCGCAATCGCAATCGCCACTCTCTGCTGTTCACCGCCTGACAATTGCCGCAGTGTACTGTTTTTTCTGTCCGCCATCCCGACCAATTCCAAAAGTTCTTCCGCCCGCTCCCGTTTCTGTGCCTTATTACCCTTTCGAAACAACATCGGAGTCACCACGTTATCTAATGCATCCAGATATGGAAACAGATTTCTTGAATTATTCTGCCAGACAAAACCAACGACATCCCGCTTGTACTTCACCAGTTCCTCTTCCGTCAGTAAGCTCATATTCTTGCCGTCTACCATCAGAGTTCCTGCGGACGGGCGTTCCAATCCGCCAACCATGTTGAGAAAGGTAGATTTACCGCTTCCGCTTTTTCCAATGACCGCCATCATTTCTCCCTGTGCAATGGCAAGTTCCAGACCCGATAATGCCATGACCTCGATCTCTTTTGTCTTATATATCTTTACCAGTCCATCGCAAAATATGATATCCTTCTTCTCGTCCACGATCCATCACCTCCCAAGCATTCCATCCTCCATCTCATAAACAACATCTCCCAACTCCATCAAATTGGTGTCGTGCGTCGTCATAACAATGGTAATTCCTTCTTTTTCGATCAGCTCCTTGAATAAATGCATAACTGCCAGTCCGGTGTTCGTGTCCAGTGCTCCCGTCGGTTCATCCGCAAAGATCACTTTGGGTCTGTGCGCAATCGCTCTGGCAATTGCCACCCTCTGCTGTTCTCCACCCGACATTTCACCCGGCATATGCTTCATCCGGTTCTTCAGACCAACCAGTTCCAGGCACTCCCGCACCCGTGCATCTCTGTCGTCATTGACGCCTGCCAGCCGCAGACCAAAATCTACATTTTCATAGGCATTCATAACCGGAATCAGTGCGACCGCCTGAAATATGAATCCCATATCTTGTCGCCGCAGCAGCTCTCTCTCTTCTTCCGGTGCCTGTCCAATCTCATTTCCCTGCAGGTACACGGTTCCGGCGGTCTGACGGTCTAACGCACTCAATATATTCAACAACGTTGTCTTGCCCGAACCGGACCGGCCTTTTAAGATAGTCAGCCGCCCGGCCGGCACGATCATATCAATTCCATGAAGTACCTCAATCTCCTTGCCATTTCCAAGCGGAAATGAACGGGTTACTCCATTTGCTTCAATCATAACCTCTGCATACTCCATACGTTCTTTTCCTTTCTGCCATCATAGCTATCCTGTCCTTCACACATACATTATCGGCAATGCCATCAATCCTCGCCCATCTTGATCGCCTGTGCGATCTTCATACGGGACAACATTCTTGCCAGTATATAAATGCCTCCACCAAGCATACAAAGCACAATCATACCGATCCGGATCATGTCTCCTACGGATGTGTACAATTGGTACGGAAGAACATGATGTTCCGGTGCATAAGCGATCGTGATCAATGCGATAAATAACTTCGATGTCAGTATGCCACTGATCACACCGCACAGAATTGCCAACAATGAGCAAAAAACCTGTTCGTTGAGCAGCATACGCACAATCTCTTTCATCGACATACCCATTGCCCGGTATATTCCAAATAGCAGCTCCCGCTGCCGGATCGATGTGATCCAGTAAATGAGAAATCCGATCAGGCACAGAATTGTGACAACCAGAAAACTCAACGTCAGCATACCGTTTGTGATCTGGATCATTGCCGCCTGTTTTGCCAGTGCCATATTCTGTTTCATATCCTGCGTGCTCTCAATCGTAACTCCGCTCTTTTCAATCGTATCCATTACCTTTTCGTTATCCCCACCGGTTTTCATCCAGATCTCCGCAGGCTGTGCTCCGCAACTGCTCTCCACATAGCCGTAATTTGCAACAACCAGATAAGTACTCTCCTGCTTTTTCTTTCCATCTTCATCTGTAATGGTTGTATATCCGGTAAATCCCGGCCAGGCATCTACAAACCCGCATATCGTTCCGGTCAGTGCACCCATTGTATCCTGATATGCCTTGTTAGCCGATACCGGATTAAATGTGATCGTATCGCCTACTTTCAAGCCAAACTCATCCCGCGCATTTGAAGACACCAGCACATTGTCTGCCTTTTTTGCGAGATCATTTAAATAGTAATACCAATGTTTATCTAACAATCCATCCCGCATCCATGCAGTCTCGCCAAATTCCTGCGTCTGGATTGCCATCATCTCACCATTGTCTGAAAGCGCTTTTGCCCCTTTGATGCTCACATTTCGTCTCAGTACACGCGTGGCTGACTGTGTATCCTTTTTTACCTCCGAATACAGATCCGTTGAAGGCTCTACATAGAATAGATCCGTAACCTGTTCACCATAAAATTTGTACTGGTGTGCTATTGTTTTCCATTTTTCCTTTACAACCAGATC
>HF987875.1:0-25101 GCA_000431135.1 Clostridium sp. CAG:590 | reverse complement strand
GATCCGCTCTTCCTCATTCTGGTTGATCGTCCTTGCAATATTGGAATAGAATATACCCATTCCCAGCGATACGACTAAAAACAGGGATATAAACGTCTGTCTTCCTCTCGTCCGCATGATCTGTAAAAATGAGGCATACATTGCCGGAGACCATTTTTTCGCTCCGATCCGGTAGACCAGTCCGGTGCCTGCACGAAACAGACGCAGCAACACCATCCCGGCTCCTGCCATGAACAAAACCGCACTCAGGAACAGGATCGGATCCAAGCCTTCTCCGTTCAATATACGCTGTGCAATATCTTCCTTTTGTCCGTTAAAATTATGATACGCATATGCGGATACCAGAAGCATTGCAACATCTATGTAATACCGTTCAAAAAAGCTTTTCTCGGAATTCTTTCTGCGGGATTTCTTCGCAACAATATCCACCCTCGCAGTCTTTAAAAGTGGCAGCGTCATAAATGCTACCGCAAACAATGCCGCACCAACCGCAAACAGAAGCGACCTGCCTGTTATGGCTACCATCAGATGCTTCCGGTCTACAAATTCCAAAAAGGCACTCGCCTGTCCCATCAGCCGGCATATTGCATATCCAATCGGAATCCCTAAAACCATGCCTATTCCGGCAAGCAAAGACGCCTGACAAAAATAGATCCATATAATCTGCCGAAGGGACACTCCCCTGCTTTTCAATGTTGCGACTTCATTTCCTTCCAGTTCCAGGATCTGGGAAGATATCATATAAATGAACACCAGGATCAATACCAGGATCGGAAGTTCCAATACCCACAAGATTGCATGGATCTTCTTTGCATGCTGTTCGTATTCTTTTATGGTATCTGCAAACTCTGTCGTCACCGCCACCTTCGGATCCGTAAACCCTGCCTTTTCATATCGTTTCAGGACAGCACTGAAATGCGGAATCTGCTTTGCTTTCAATTTTGTATAATCATACAGATAATATGCATTACATCGTATCGTAACTTTTCCGTCATTTTTGGCAAGGATCTCTTTCCATGTGTCTTCTGTCACAAATACATTCTCCGTATATTCAAGAGGTGCCTTTACCCAATAGCGGTCATCCGAAGTCTTTTCCTCAAATACACCTTCAATCGTCAGTTCGATCGGCTGCTCATTTTTGTCCTTATAATCCTCAAATGCTATCTGCTGCCCCACATATAAATGATTGGTATCCAGCATGGCAGTCGATACATAACACCCATATTGTCCCTTACCGGTCTGCTCTGAGGCTACTACCTTTATATGATCTTCCATGCCGGTCATATAACTGATCTTGATCTTCCTGCCACTCTTTCGTTTTCCGATATTCACACGGGATATAATGTCCGATTCTTTCAACGTATATAACGTAACTTTATCAACCGGTTCCATCTTCAGATCGTCACGCAGAGCTTCATCCCAGCCGGTGCATTTTCCCCGAAACTTTTCATAGGCTTTTTTCGACTTCTTATATCCTGCTCCCTGGAACAAAGCCACTACAAGCGGATACTTTCCATTTTCCTGCACATATTCCTTCATCTGATTCTGTAACGCCTGATTTTCCGACATATTCTGATACATCGGCAGACATGCCGCCACTGCGATGAGTAATACGATTCCCGTCAACAGACAGATATTTAACCATTTTTTATAAAGAAGCTTCTGCTTAATAAATGTAAACATTTCCTACTCCACTCCTTTCAAAATGACATCACCCTCGGACAAACCACGAATAACCCAGCATTCCCGGTCTGTATTTCTTAACGTGACAACATATTGCTTGTATGGTTTTTCATCTTTTAATACCCATACATACTCTCCGACATTTTCTTCCATCTGAATGTCCTCACCCGGAAGTACAATAACATTCGGTATCGCATTTGATATCACTTTGGCCTTTCCGCTGGTCAACTCTGCCGTCTTATCTTCTAACTCAATATATGCCATCGTCTGCTGTTTGATCGGATCCATCAGATAGTAGGTAACATTGTCATCTTCTCCCACAAAATTCACTTCCTGATTGCCGACAGGATATGCTCCGACAACCTTGCCTTCATATGTATCGCCATTCTCTGTTTCTAGACTGACCGGATCTCCATAATGAAATATATTCTTCATATTATCCGCCTGATAATATGGCAGTGTCTGATCGGTTAATGTTCCCAGTGGATGGTCTGTGCGTAATATGGTATGTCCGGAATCGGAAGCAAACTCCGACTCATAATTCCCGGAACACGGAGCCACAATGGATATGCTTCCCGTTTTCTTTTTCTGCCTTTCCAATTGGACAGACAACGCCTTCTTTTGCAAAACATATTCTTCCTCATTATGCTGCATTTCCAATTTTGCGATCGCAAGTGCAACCGCCTGCTCATCTCCCTGTTTCTTCAACTGCTTAACCGCTTCTTCCCCCGTCTTCTTCTGTTCTTTGTACTGACGTTCTAACGAGTCGATCTGACTGCTTATTTCTTCCACATCCGCCTGACCGGTATCTACCTGAACCGTTGCTAACAGCTCTCCCTTTTCCACCTGATGCTTGTCCGTTGCGTACATGAGCTTTGCCTCATCTACCCCGGTCGATATCTCCAATTCCCTTGGATATCCCAATTTGAAAACCGACGTCTGTTTCCAGAGAGAAATGCTTCCCGTTTGCACCGTCTCCGTCTCTGTATAACGGATCTTCTCCCCTATCGGATAAAAAATGTCATCCCCCTCCTCAATACCACTTAATATCTCAACCTCCGTACCATTTGTTATTCCGGTCTCTACAAAACATTTTTCCTTTTTTCCATTCACAACTTTATACACATATTGTTTTTCATCACTCGTATACAGACAGGTCTTGGAAATCGTAACTGCATTGTCAGCCTCTCCAACCACAATATGTACATCTAAGTAATCCCCTAATGCCATCTTATCATTTTCTATGGAAAATCTTGGTCGCAGCAACATACTGTTCCTTGCAGCAAGGCGCTGCTCTGACTCGGAATAAGGAAGCTCCTTCAATTCGACCTCTTTTCCAAGATACGTCGTATATACACGGGTCATCGCTTTCTGTGTCGGTTCCGGAAGATCCTCCTGTAATTCCACATACAACTCTTTCGTGTCCGCGATCATGATAATATTTTCCATCGCCAATGCATCTTCCTTAAATGCGATATAAGCAACATATCCGTCCACGTCCGCCGTCAATGTATTTTCCGCTATTTTTTCCTTCAGTGCGGCAATGTCTTTGTTATATTTACTGATATGAATATCCGACAGATTCTTCTTATACTCTAAGTCCGTCTCAAGACGTTTTATATCCGCTCCGATCGCCTTTGAACTCTCCTGTGCGGTATCTTCCTCCGCTTCCTGTTCCTCTGTCGTTTTCTCCTCCTTAACCTGCTCCGTGCTCTGTTCCCCGTCTGCCGCCTGCGTGGTTTCCGTTTCTTCCTCCTGCTGTTTCTTTTCTTCCTCTTTTTTCTGTTCCTCTTTTTTTTGCTGTGCTTCTTTTTTCTGTTGCTGTTCTGCCTGCTCTGCCTTTTTCTGCTCCTGCTTCTTTTGTTTGATCTCTAATTCCATATGTTTCTTTTCATAAGAGATCTGTTCTTTTTCCTGTTGCAGCTGATGGTTCAGATCTTCTAACTGCACCTCATATTCCGAGCAGTCCGCAGTAGCTAACACCTGTCCCTTTGAAACATGTTCCCCATACTTTACCTGATATTCTACCTTTTGTTTGTCTTCTGTATAGTGACAGCCTGCATAATGACTGGTCACATCCCCTATAACCACCTTTTCTTCCGTTATGTTCTTCTTCTGTGCTTTGATACTCTGCACACTCTCGCTGACTGGCTTTTTCAATTTGGGAATACCACTGTTTTTTCCGCACCCGGTCATACTTAAGAATAATACGAAGGCCATGCCAATGCCGATCATTTGTTTCTTATTCATCTATAACCTCATCTCCTTCTCCTAATCCTTCTTCTATAATGTAATTATCACTGACCGGTCCGGACACTTTGACTTCTTTTGCTCTCGGAAATCCATCTTCTCCCACTACCATAACATATGCCGTTCCACCAACAATGGCGACCGCATCTTCAGGAAGATAACACACATTATTTCTTCTGTCGCCGACAATATTTACAATTGCTTTCTTCTGACTCGTATATTGTTTGTCCGCAGAAAATGTAATCTCCGTTTTTCCCTCCTCGTTCATATCGATCGATTCTACTTTCACCGGAATCTGTGTCTCATCCACTTCCGCCTGATAGGTATTGCCGACTTCGATCGCACTATTGGCTTCCTCCAGCGTTCCCTTGAACACGCCATCCAATGATGCCAGCGTAATATACCGGTCGGAAGATGAAAATTCCCCGATCAGATATGCATCGGCAAGATAGATCACCTGACCGTCCATATCTGCATGGATCTGATAATCAGAGATCTTTCCCTGCACTTCCGAAATCCGTGTATGCAGTACCTTCACCTGTGCCTCACTATCCTTTACCACGTTCCGCACAGATTCCTTTTCTGTATCCTCCGCCTGCTGCAATAATTTCTTATTATAAGAGAGTGTCGCATTCGCTTCTTTTAGCTGCGACTGATACTCTGCCAACTGCTTTTCCAATTCATCACATGGTGCCTCCGCTAACAGATCTCCCTTTTTCACAATATCCCCTGCCATGACATAATTGTGGATCTCCGATCCCCATTGTGTCGGATCTCCTGCATATTGCAGGTAATAATCCTTCTGAGCCGTATACTCATAAAATGCGGTAACCCTTACGGATTCATCCAGATCTCCCCTCTTCACCCTGACCACATTGTGTTCAACCGGCTCATAATGTTCAATATGTATCGTATCATCAATTTCCGCTTCCTCCGGAAACAGTCCGCAGCCACATAGACTAAGCGACAGACCGGCAAATACGGCCATCCCCGCTATATATAATTTTTTCATGCGTTTCCTCCTCCATATCCTGCTCTCGATATATCCGTGTGTGTTCCTTGATATGTTGATATAAGAATTATAACAAATTTATCACAAAAAAACGGATTAGAAAATGAAGAAATTCTTACAATTAATTTTATCAAAGCAACGTTCATACAGCCGCAGTTTGAAAACTCCTTGTAAATCCGCCACCGCTATACTATAATGAAATGAGATATGCCCGGGTAACGAATTACCCGTATTATTATAGAAGGAAGAGGGATTTCATATGTATCATATTGATTTTAGCAAACCCAACCATGTACATTTTATCGGAATCGGCGGTATCAGCATGAGCGGATTAGCCGAGATTTTATTAAAAGAGAATTTCAAGATCAGCGGTTCGGATGCCAAGAGTTCGGATATTATCGACAACTTAGTTTCCATGGGTGCCATTGTCAACATCGGACAATCTGCTGATAACATTACCGATGATATAGATTTAGTCGTATATACCGCAGCTGTCCATGCAGACAACCCGGAATATGCAGCCTGTGTAGCTAAGAACATTCCAATGCTCACCAGAGCACAGTTACTCGGTCAGATCATGAACAACTATAAGTATTCCGTAGCCGTATCCGGTACACATGGCAAGACAACGACCACTTCCATGTTAAGCCAGATCTTCATGGAAGCTGACGTAGATCCAACTATTTCCGTAGGTGGTATCTTAGATTCCATCGGTGGCAATGTAAGAGTTGGTCATTCCGATTACTTTGTTACAGAAGCGTGTGAATACACCAATAGTTTCCATGCATTTTATCCATACATCAGCATTATCCTGAATGTAGATGCCGATCATCTGGATTTCTTCAGTGGCATTGATGAGATCATCGAGAGTTTCCACACCTTTGCAACCAATCTTCCGGATAACGGAACATTGGTAGTCAACGGGGATATGGATTGCCTTCCTCGCGTCACAAGAGATCTTACCTGCAATATCCTTACCTTTGGTATGAAAGACACAAACCGTTATACTGCAGCCGATATCGAAGCAGATGAGAAAGGGCATATGAACTATACATTAGTCGTAGACGGCAAACCTTATGAGCGTGTACACTTAAACATCGGCGGTACCCATAACGTTACCAATTCCTTAGCAGCAATCGCAGTTGCCGACCTGCTTGGTATTGACCGCGAGCATGTTCTTGCCGGACTGGCCTGCTTTGGCGGTGCACATCGTCGTTTTGAATTAAAGGGAACTTTAGGAAATGTCACGGTTATTGATGACTACGCACATCACCCTACCGAGATCAAGGCTACCCTCACTACCGCTACCCACACTCCACACAATGAGCTATGGGTTGTATTCCAGCCTCACACCTATACCCGTACCAAAGCTCTGTTTGAAGAATTTGCAGATGCATTAAAGGGCTTTGACCATGTGATCGTTGTTGATATCTACGCTGCCCGCGAGAAAGATACCGGCTTAGTCCATGCCAAAGATCTTGCAGCCCGAATCAAAGAACTGGGTACCGATGCAAGATATTTCAGTTCCTTTGAAGCGGTTGAAAATTATTTATTAATAAATTGCAAAAAAAATGATTTGTTGATAACTATGGGAGCCGGAGATGTCTATTTAATTGGCGAAGAATTGCTCGGAAAATAGTTATGCACAATATCCACAACCTATTCCACAACTAGGAAAAGAAATAGGTTGTGGATATTTCTGTTTACATAAGATTATTTTGAAGTGATTCACAGCCTTTGTAATTACTTTACATAAATGAATCTTTGGTAACCCATACTAATCTCAATTTACATTATGTATACCAGTTGTCCACATAATCCACATTTTCCACATTTTGCGACTAAACACCAGGGGAAACAAGCGTTCTATTTCCTTTTTGAAAGCACTATGCTATAATCCATTTGCTTAAGAAAAAAGGAGGGAAAATCAGTGGACACCATCACTATTTCAACTAAAAACAAAGAGACTTATTCTGCTGTTTCAAACTTCTTTATTGACTACTATATGACTGAGGCAAATGGTGAGTTTGTAAAGATTTATCTCTATCTGGTGAGACTGCTTAACAGTGGGAATGCTGTGACCGTAGCAGGTATCGCCGATCATTTTAATTTAACTGAAAAGGATATTTGCCGTGCAGTCAAATATTGGATCAAGCAAGGCGCATTACAATTAGAATATACAAAGGATAAAGTTCTGACCGGAATTACGCTGTTACCGTTATCCGCCAGAACAGAAGATCATGAAGACGATAACTTATCTTCTATATTAGACCATGCTTCCGCAAAGGATGCCCCTACAGCTAATACTGCCGCTCTTCAGGAGACTGCAGCCGCAGAAACAGACAGTGCGGATGCGGACACAGCTGAGATCCGTCAGAGTGTTTCCATCCCGAAAAAGATAAGTTACAAGCCTTCTTTTGTTGCCTCGAAAAAAGAAGATGAAGATTTCGGTAATCTGTTATATCAGACAGAAACTTACTTCGGAAAACCATTGACACAATCGGATATTCATAGTTTACTATACATATATGAAGAATTGGCATTTCGTCCGGAGTTGTTGGAATATCTGGTAGAATATTGTGTATCGATCGGCAAGAAGAGTTGTCGTTACATAGAAGCAGTTGCGATTGAATGGTATAAGAATGGCATTACTTCTGTGGAGGATGCAAAAGTCGCATCAAAGAATTACAACTCCATATACGTTGCAGTATTGAAACAGTTAGGAATTCCCCGCAGAGTTCCTACCCCGACAGAGACGGCATTTATTGATACCTGGTATAATACCTATTCTTTCAATAAGAATATTATTATGGAGGCCTGCAAACGTGCGATCACAGCGAAACCGCACTCTGCCAACTTTAACTATGTGAACGGCATATTGGAGAGCTGGCACAAACAGAATGTACACAAGCTGTCTGATATTGAAGAGCTGGATCGAAAATGGGCGGCGGATAAGAAGAAGAAAACCACTGCCGGCAAGTCTTCCACCAATCAATTTAACAACTATCAAAGTTCTACTGATGAATCGGTAGTAAATGAATTTGAACATTTATTCTTACAGGAGACCAATCAATAATGGCATTTAGTGATTCCCAGTATGATGAACTGATGAACATCTACTACAAAAATCAAATTGAAAATCGTGCCCTGGAAAATGACCGCAAGAAAGAAATATACGACAAGATTCCAAGAATTCAGGAAATTGACAATCTCATTGCCAGTTCCTCGATCAACGCAGTGCGTTCCCGGTTAAAGCAGGGAACCAATGCAATGGAGGATGTGCAGCAACAGAATGGTAAACTGATTGCAGAGAAACAACAGTTACTGGAAACAAACGGCTATCCGGCGGATTATCTTCAGCCGGTCTATACCTGCCCATTGTGCAAAGACACCGGACGGGTTGGCAATGCATATTGCAGTTGTTTCAAACAGGCGGCTATTTCTCTTCTCTATCGGCAATCCACTCTGGATCGCATTTTACAGACAGAGAATTTTGATCACTTTGATCTCAGTTACTATGCTAGGGAAAATGACGGGAAACACCCTTTTACACCATACGAGAACATGAACAATATTCTCAATAAGACCAAATCTTTTATCGAAACATTTGACAAAGAGGGTGGTAATCTCTTATTCTATGGGGAGACCGGTCTTGGAAAGACCTATCTTTCAAACTGTATTGCCAAATCCTTATTAGATACCCAGCACACCGTGCTCTATCAGACTGCAATTCATCTGTTTGAAGACGTGTGCGGTGATGTGATCATGAAAAAGAATCAAAATGCAGACAGTCAGGAAACTTATCGGTATCTGTATTCCTGTGATCTGCTGATCATTGATGACCTTGGTACAGAATTTACAAATTCCTTTGTATCTTCTGAACTTTATGATATATTAAATACGAGAATGCGTGAGGGAAAATCAACTGTAATCTCCACGAATCTCAATTTGCAGGAATTAACGGAACGGTATTCTGACCGGATTACAACGCGTATTTTTGCAGAATACAAGGTCTTTCACTTCTATGGCAGCAACATCCGCTTAGCCAAACGAAGAAAAGCAATACAACAATAATGCAATCATTTTAACGGAGGAAAACAAAACCATGCCAAATGACAGTAATTTATTATCAACCATACCTGTAGGACAGTTAGGAATCATTGCCCTGGATAGCTGTACTTCTTTAGGTGCACGCGTCGATTCCTATCTTTCAAAATGGCGGGCAGCCAGAAACAACGTCGAGAAATCGACAATCGCATTTAACGGATACGAAAAGGATTCTTACCTTGTAAAATCCGTTTGTCCGCGTTTTGGTTCCGGCGAAGCCAAAGGAGAACTCTTAGAATCTGTTCGTGGCAAAGACCTGTATCTTCTTGTAGATGTGACCAATTACAATATCACCTACAATCTTTATGGTCATGAATGCCCGATGTCCCCGGACGATCATTATGCAGATCTGAAGCGTATCATTGCAGCCTGTGGTGGTAAGGCTCGCAAAATTACCGTCATTATGCCATTTTTATATGAAAGCCGTCAGCATAAGAGAAGCAGTCGTGAATCTCTTGACTGTGCATTATGTTTACAGGAGCTTGTAAGTCTTGGTGTCGATAACATTATCACCTTTGATGCACATGATCCCCGTGTACAGAACGCAATTCCACTTCACGGATTTGAGAACATCCGCCCAACTTACCAGTTCTTAAAGGCCTTATTGCTTACAACACATGATCTGGAATTAGACAAAGATCATTTAATGGTCATCAGTCCGGATGAGGGTGCCATGAACCGTGCTATCTACTTCGCCAATATCTTAGGTGTAGATGTCGGAATGTTCTATAAGAGAAGAGATTACAGCACCATTGTAAATGGACGTAACCCGATCGTTGCACATGAATTCCTCGGTGATTCCGTAGAAGGAAAAGACGTGATCATTATGGATGATATGATTGCATCCGGTGAGAGTATGATCGATGTTGCAAAACAGTTAAAAGCCCGCAAGGCAAAACGCGTATTCTGCGTATGTACTTTTGGTCTTTTCACAAGCGGACTTGGAGTATTTGACAAAGCAAAAGAAGAAGGTATCATCGAAAAAGTTATTACAACGAACTTAACGTATCAGTCACCGGAGCTTCTCGCAAGAGACTGGCACATTACAGCAGATATGAGCAAATACATTGCACTTTTGATCGATCACCTGAATCACGATGCTTCTATCTCAGACATCTTAGATCCAACCGATCGTATTCAGGATCGTGTAATGGAATACCGGAATCGTCACACCATCCGCGAGAATTACTAGTATATATTATAAAGGGACTGCCACACGGCAGTCCTTTTTTTGTGCATTTCTATTGGTCAAGAAAACGGGACTGCCTTATGACAGTCCCGTTATATACATTGCTTTGGAAATTAAGACGATGGTTGTGTTGTCGGATCCGGTGCCTGCGTTGTTGGAGCCTCGGTCGGTGCCTGTGTAGTCGGTGCCTCCGTTGGAGCCTCTGTAACCGGTGCTTCCGTAACCGGCGCTGCCGTAGTATCTGTTGAAACCTCTGTTGTCTTTTCTTTCTTTTTCTTCTTCTTTTTCTTCTTATCTTTTTCTTCGGAATCCTCTGAACTTGAACGTGTATCCTTCCAGTCCTTCGTAGAACGAACCCATTCGTAATCCGGGAATCCGATGTCTTTCAGGCCATCATGGATCTCTGCCATAAAGTCATGCCAGATACTTCCCGGATAAGTAGATCCCCACAATCCTCTGGTTGCCTGTGGTGTATCATAACCTACCCATACGCTTGTTGTATAATATGGTGTATATGCACAGAACCATCCGTCTGTATTGTTATCCGTTGTACCGGTCTTACCTGCACACGACATACCACTGATACCAAGTCCACTTGCCGTTCCTCCTGCAAATACGCCTTGTAACATAGAAGTCATCATTCTGGAAGCATTCAACTCATATACACGTTTTGATTTGATATTATCCTTTACAATCTCATTGCCCTGCGAATCCGTAATCTTCACAATACATGTCGGCTTACGGAATTCTCCGTCGTTCTCGATCGTCGCATAACCGGATGCCATCTCAACCGTCGTTGCTCCGTATGTAAGACCACCTAAGCAGGCTGCCATATTCTGCCGATCCTCAATTGTAAGATAATTAAAGTTCATATTCAGCAGGTATTCTGCTCCTACTTCCGGTCCTAACTGACCAAACAACCGGTATGCAACCACGTTCTTAGACGCAGCAACCGCCTGTGCCAAAGAGATCATTCCGGAATAGGACCTTCCTGAGTTCTCCGGCATCTTTGCCTCTTCAAACGGATTATCATCTACGCGTGTCTGCGGTGTATAACCTCTCTCTAACTGTGGTGTATATACGATCAGTGGTTTGATCGTACTACCCGGCTGTCTTGCACTCTGATAAGCTCTGTTCAGACTATATCCCTGCAATTCATTCTGGGTACGTCCACCAACAATTGCCACTACCCGGCCGGTAGAGTTGTCAATACAGGTTGATGCACCCTGCAGATTATAGATTCCGGTATCCTCATTCTTATCTTCATCTACGGACAATGTCTCATCCACGGTCTTTTGAAGAAGTTTCTGTTTCTTCGGTTCGATGGAAGTATAGATCTGATATCCACCTGTATATAATGTTGCATACATCTCATCATACATCGCACGATATTTCTGATTGTAGGCATGCTGTTCCTCAATCGTATCAAATTTGTACTGGAACTCAAATCCGGACGCTTCCATCAATGCTTCTGTTGCACAGAAGTTGGTAAATGTTTCCACATAATCATGGCTGACTTTCTTCTCAGGTGCCAGCTGCACATCCTCTTCCATTGCCATCTCATACTCTATATCATTCAGATATCCCAGCTCATGCATGTCCTTCAATATCTTATGCTGACGTTTCGTTGTATGTTCCGGATATACTCTCGGATCATAATAAGTCGGACTGTTTGGAATCGCACACAGATATGCAACTTCCGCTGCCGAAAGCTCATCCAAATCCTTATCAAAATATCCTTTTGCCGCTGCACCAATTCCGTAATATCCGTTGGAGAAGAATATCGTGTTCAGGTAATACTCCAGAATCTGCTGCTTGGTATATTTCTTCTCTAATTCCCAGGAAATAAAAATCTCCTTAAACTTTCGCTCATACTTCTGGGCATTGGTCCGTTCCGCACTTACTTCCTTGGTCAGGAAAATACCTCTTGCAAGCTGCTGTGTGATCGTACTCGCTCCCTGCGTAATGGAACCTTTGTTACGGAATAAAATCATAGCCGCACGCATGATACCTTCATAATCGACACCATGATGTTCATAAAATCGCCGATCCTCAACAGAAACAATCGCCTCTACGAAATATGCCGGAATCTCATCATAGGTCTTATAATACACCTCTTTCTCACCGGTTACTTCACGAAGTTTCTTACCATTCGCATCATATACAATGGATGTTTCATCCTGACGGAATGTAGACTCTGACGAATTGGCAACTAATTCTTTTGCCTGTTTGCGATAGCTTAGTATGTCTTTTCCCCACTTCTCATAGACAAAATATCCACCGATCACACACACTAACACAAACATAACAAACAGATAACTTAAAATGATCCGTCTGACTCTCTTACGTTTCCGTTTGCGTTCCTTTTTCGCCTTACGCTGTCTCATCTTTTCCAATTGTTCTGGAGACTTTTTCTCTTTTGATACACCATTCTCTTTTCTATGGTTGGTACTTTGGGAAGAATTCACTGTCTTCCGTCTCTCATCTGATGTGGGCTTTTTGTTATCAGCCATGTTTTTCCCTCATTTCCAGCTATGAACGATTCCTTACAAAGTAATTGCATGATTTGCAATTCCAATGTTTGCTGCCATATCCTGAAGTCCAGGATTGGTTGTAAATAAAATGATCTGTCGATTCAAATACTCGTTCAAACAGCTTAATGTATCATATAATCTTTGATAATCATATGTGACAAATATGTCATCTATGATAATCGGCAAATCCTCCGCTATCAATACATTCGCAATAGACAGTCTCAATGCCAGATAAATCTGTTCAATTGTTCCGGTACTCAGATAATCCATACTGATATAAGAATTACCGCTCTTCACCATCACCTTCAATTGATCATCAATTCGAACCTCTGTGTATTTATCATTGGTAATTCTGCGAACCAATGCAGATACCTGTTCATTCAATACACTTCCAAAGGAATCATAAATCTCCTCTGATAGATCCTGAATTGTACGGATTGCCAGATCCAATGCTGCATTTTCTACATTGTTCGCTGCAATCTGTTCTTTCAGTTTGTTGATCTCAACAAGATATGTTTCCTGTTCTTTGCGTTGTTCAATAATATTCTCTTCCTTACTTCTAAGAGCTGCCAGTTTCTGAGTCCACTCTGCGTCATCCTCTGTACGGCTCACTGCCGCCTCTGCTTTTGCGTCCTCAAATCCCTGCTCGATCTCCATCTCCTCTAACAACCGGTATAATCTGGCTCTGCGGGAAAATACCTGAATCATCGTAATAACTACTAACAAGATTCCAAATCCCATAATTCCCATCTTAAGCTGTGGAATATTGATTGGAATTACATATGCAATACCTACAAATAATGCAATGATCAACAGTCCAATAAACAGGATCACAAATGCATTATCCAAAATACTACGGTTGCCCATCTGCTGTAACATCTTAAGATCCTTGTCACGACCGGTCAAAGGTTCCTCTTCTTCCGGTTCTGTCTCAACCTCTTCCGGCTCCTCTTCCTCTACAGACGGTTTCTTGATTGGAGTAAACTGTAATTTTTCTTCTTTCTTTTTCCCTTTGGAGGCCTCAACCTGCTTGTATTCTTCCCGAACCGCTTCTATCTCCGCATCAAAATTGCGATCCAACTGAAGCTTTGCGGTTAATTCCTGTTCTTTTTCCTCTAATTCCTTATTGGAAAATTCCTGCTTCTTCTGTCGTAATTCATCAATCGCATGAACTGCGTCCACATCACCTGCTCTTGTAGATGCCATGTTTACGATGTAATCATTTAATTTATCTGCGATTGCCCGGTCCGTTGCTAATTCCATCTGACCGACACAAAGCGTATTCATATAGGTACTCTTATCTGTCTGGATCAAAGTTCCCACTAATGTGTCCGGATTCTGCGGTGTAACCTCTCTTCCCGTATCTAAATCCTTCACAGCCAGACTCTTTTGTGTTCGAAGGAAATTCCGTTCAACCAGAAACTCACCCTGTTCTGTCTTCACTTCCATCGAACCTGCATAGGCCTCTCCATTGATCGGTTTTCTCTTCTCATATCCGGCAAATCCTGTTGTGTCTGAAGGATCCTCCATACCGTATAACATACCGACAATGAAATCCTTCGTGGTTGTCTTACCTGCTTCGTTTGCCCCACATATAATATTCATACCAGGAGCAAGCGTGATATCTTTATCATGAAATTGTCCAAAATCCTGTAAATGCAGCTTATCAATCTTCATCTTACCGCTCTCCTGTCTTTAATAGTACGTCTAAGCCATAATGAACCGCTTTTTTGCAAATCTCATCACTGTAGTAATTGTCCGATAACTGACCGATGAATTTGCCCACCAGATTATTCCGGTTCTCCTGATATAACGCATTCAGATCATACTCTCCAGCCTGTTCCGTAATGACTTCGTATATGTTGTATTTGTCCATCAGACTTGAAAAATCAAACACATCATGATTATGATTCTGACCTTTTACAAGAATCCGGTAAATATTCTGCGTTCCCAAGTTCCGAATCTGCTTATCTACGAGATCTAAGATCATAGGTGGTGTATGATCCGGCTTGATATTGATCAACAGGTTCATATAACTGCGCTGTGCAACCGGAACAAATTCCGTCTTAACCTTACCATCTGTCACTTCACCGTAAATATATCCTCTTGCACCGGTATCTGTATAATCGATCGGTTCTAACGAACCGCACATGATAACTGCATTTTCTTTGATCACTTCCGGTTTTCGAATATGTCCAAGTGCCACATAATCAAAATTCGACTCCCTCAGATTCTTCTTATTAAACGGCAAATGCTTCTCATCTCCGCCATGTGCCAATAAGATATTAAATGCACCCTGTTTGGCAGGCTTAATATGATTGAGAATGTCATCCTCATTCTCTTTGTCATTATAAGAAAAACCTGTTACACATGTATTCAGATCTTTCATGTAGACATTACTGATCTTATCCGCTGATAAACAAATTGTCTTAGACGAAAACTTATAGTTTGCCATTGCACTATCCGGTTTCATATAATCGTTGCTTCCGGCAATAATGATCGTCTTTGTCTTTGTAAGCTTTGACAGGATATAATCTACATCCCGTAACATTCCTTCTGACGGCGGCATGTGGAACAGATTACCCGCGATCAATAACAAATCTACCTGCTTTGCTTCTGCATTCTCTATTACCTTAACAAAGGTATCTTTTATCTCCTGTTGTCTGGCTTCACTCCAAGGTTTCCCCTTGTCCGGCTGTACTCCTAAATGTACATCTGCCATATGTATAAATTTCATCTTCGCACCTTCCTCTTTACGTCTGGCATCTGACTGCTATGGGCTAAAAGGTATTCTAGCCCTAGTATCTTATCTATTATATTAGATTTCTCTCATAAAGGCAAATTTTTCGTGATAATTTTAAGAACTTCTTCATTATTTGTCCTATTTTTGTAAAAAAAAATCCCGGCAGGCTTTCCTGCCGAGACAAAATATTCTAAAAACTACAACTGCTTCATCCGGAATTTCACATACAGTTCGATCAATTCCGCACAATTTTCTCTTCCTACCTTATCACTGTTGATAAACAGATCATAGTTCGTCGGATTTGTCCAGTCCTTACCGGTATAATATTTATAGTAATCTGCACGGTATTTATCGGTCTTGCTGATCAACCGGTTCGCTTCTGCTTCCGAAACGCACATTTTATCAACAATGGATTTTACGCATGCCGGACGTGGTGCATCAATATAAATGCGGTATACATTATCAAAATATTCCAATACATGGTCTGCACATTTACCGACAATAATGCAGGACTGACTAAGTGCCAGTGACCGGATGATCTGCGCCTGCAAATTAAACAGGTTAATATCCGATACGAAATCCTTTTCGCTCGGAGCAAGAATCGTCTTCGTCGGTATACCCTTTAACATCTTGGCAAACAAACTGCCCCGGAGCCTCTCATCGGTCTCATGGAACAATGCTTTATTGATACCACTGGCATCCGATGCCATATCCAGAATCTCATTTTCATAGCACGGGATTCCCATACGCTTTGAAAGTTCCAGTGCGATCGACTTACCGCCACTACCGAATCCTCTCGCAATTGTAATTACAAAATTATCCATAACTCATTCCTCCTAGTCTCCCAGATATGCCTTACGAACAGCATCATCATGCAACAGATCATCCGCTTTACCGGATAATACAATGCTTCCTGTCTCTACAACATATCCTCTATCTGCAATCTGCAACGCAGCATTTGCATTCTGTTCCACCAGCAATATTGTCGTTCCTTCATCCCGGATCGTCTTGATAATCTCAAATATTTCCTGCACTACAATTGGTGCAAGACCCATAGATGGTTCATCCAACAACAACAGTTTCGGTTCCGCCATCAAAGCCCTTCCGATTGCTAACATCTGCTGTTCACCACCGGATAATGTTCCGGCGAGCTGATTTTTTCTTTCCTGTATACGAGGGAAGTATGTAAATACTTTTTCCATCGTTTCCTTAATCCCTGCCTTATCTTTTCTCAGATAAGCACCCAGCAGTAAATTTTCTTCACAAGTCTGATCACCAAATACCCGTCGTCCTTCCGGAACCTGACTGATTCCGGCACTTACAATCTTATGTGAAGGTAATTTACTGACTACTGTATCATTGTAAGTAATTGTTCCGCTCTTAATATGATTCAGACCACTTATGGCACGAAGTGTTGACGTCTTACCCGCACCATTTGCACCGATCAGCGTAACAATTTCGCCATCCTTTACCTCCAGACTAATTCCATGCAGGGCATGTATTGCTCCATAATACAGATCAATATTATCAATTTTCAACATAATTATGCCCCCTTTCCCAAATAAGCCTCAATGACTTTCGGGTTCTTCTGAATCTCTTCCGGTACACCATTTGCAATAATCTCACCAAATGATAATACATAAATATATTCACACACATTCATGACTAACTTCATATCATGCTCGATCAACAAAATAGAAATCTTAAATTCTTCCTTGATCCATCGGATCATTTCTGTCAGCTCCGCCGTCTCCTGTGGATTCATTCCCGCTGCCGGCTCATCCAGCAACAGCAGCTTCGGTTTTGCTGCCAATGCTCTTGCAATCTCTAACCGTCTCTGTTCACCATAAGGCAGATTCTTCGCCAGCTCATCCGCCTTGTCATCCAGTTTCATAATTTTCAGATACTCCAAGGCCTCCTCTTTCATCTTCGCCTCTTCCCGCATCTGATAAGGACTATGCAAAATGCTGCCTAATAATGTTGTCTTTGACTGAAAATCAAAACTGACCATTACATTCTGTAACACTGTCAGATCCTTAAATAACCGGATATTCTGAAACGTTCTGGCAATACGTTTGGAAGTAATGTCATACGGTTTGATTCCGTCAATCCGCTCTCCGTCAAAATCAATCTTACCGCTTGTCGGTTTGTACACGCCGGTCAACATATTAAATAACGTTGTCTTACCTGCTCCGTTTGGTCCGATCAAACCGACCAGATTGTTATCTCCAATCTCCATATTCACCATATTTACAGCGGTCAGGCCACCGAATTTGATCGTTAAGTTCTTCACATTTAACAGATTACCCATATTACTCACCCGCCTTTGCCGTTTTGTCACCTTTGTGGGTGATCTTTGCATATACTTTCTTACACCAGTTTGCAATTCCCTTTACCGTAATCTCTTTCGTTCCTAAAATACCATTCGGACGGAAGATCATTAATGCAACTAACATGACTGCGTAGATCAGCATACGATTTTCCTTGAACACTTCACTCAGTCCCCGGAGAGATTCCGGAAGGAATACAAGAATGGATGTACCAACCACCGTTCCGGATACACTACCCATACCACCTAATACAACATATGTAATAAAGTCAAAAGATTTTGCATAGTTAAATGTGACCGGATCAATAAAGGTATTGAAATGTGCGTACAATCCACCGGCAAGACCTGCCATTGCACTGCCTAAGATAAAGGATATCATTTTGTACTTGGTTGGATTGATACCCATTGCCTCTGCCGCAATGTCATCTTCACGGACTGACATGATCGCACGACCTTTGGAGGAATGGATCAGGTTCTTGATAATGGCAAAACATAAGGCTACGCAAAAGAATATCGTCATCAGACTTGTCTTAACCGGAATACTTGTCATACCTCTTGCGCCACCAACATAGTCAATATTCTGGATAACAACCTTAACAATCTCTCCAAATCCCAATGTACAGATGGCTAAGTAATCACCTTTCAACCGGAGGATCGGATAACCAATCGCTGCTGCAAGCACTGCCGCTGCAAGAATACCGACAAGTAAAGAAACACCATATGGCATATTGAATTTCTGCGTCATGATTGCTGAACCATATGCTCCGATCGACATAAATGCCGCATGTCCCATTGTAAGCTGCCCGGTATATCCTAAGATCAGATTCAGTCCAAATGCTGCGATCATAAAGATTCCTGCAGTCTTAATCACTCGCAGCGTATAACTGTCAAGAATGCCTCTCTGAATTAAAAATAAGGCAATTCCATATATGGCAAACAGCACACCTATGATGATTGCATATTTGATATAGGTTTTCGCTATTATGCGTGTGTCAAATGCCTTCTCGTTCATCTGCTTTTCCATAGCTATCACCTACACTTTCTCTCTGACATTCTTGCCAAACAAACCTGCCGGTTTGATCAACAGAATAATGATCAACACGGAAAATGATATCGCATCAGACAATCCGGAACTGATATATACCTTGGACAGTGTTTCAATCAATCCCATTACAACACCACCAAACATCGCACCCGGAATAATTCCGATACCACCTAATACCGCTGCAACGAAGGACTTCAGACCAGGCATAACGCCCATTGCCGGTGTCAGTTTCGGATACAATAATCCAACCAATACACCTGCGGTTCCAGCCAATGCCGATCCAATACCAAAGGTAATGGAAATGATCCGGTTCGTATTGATTCCCATAAGTGCTGCCGCATCCGAATCATAAGAAGTTGCTCTCATGGCTCTTCCAACCTTAGTCTTCTTAACCATCAACTGCAACAGGATACAAAGGGCAATCGTAGTAAGCACCGCAATGATCTGATAATTACTGATAATAACGCTTCCTACATTGTAGGACTTTAATGGGAACAACTCCGGAAATGATAAGGAGTTCGGACCTGCCAAAAGGTTTGTTTTCATCAGGTTCTGTAACAGCAGCTCCACACCCATTGTAGTAATAAACAGGGTAACCTTTGGTGAATTACGCAAAGGTTTATACGCAATCTTCTCAATCAACATACCAAGGATCGCACACGCTAACATTGCAAATATTAACGTTCCCGAAAAACCAAACCGGAACACACATACTGCAAAATAACCGGCATACGCACCAAACATATAGATATCGCAATGGGCAAAATTGATCAGTTTAATGATTCCATATACCATTGTATATCCGATTGCTATGAGGGCATACACACTTCCCTGGCAAATACCATTTACAATCTGTTGTAATAATGTATCCATAGCCATCTCTCCTAACCATCCAGGGGCCGGCAGACAGACCGCCTGATATTCACCACACATTCCGTCATTCCTCTTGCGTCTTCCCGGTTGCTGCATCCGGATATCCGGTGAATACAGATTCTGTCTGTGCCAGACTACCTGCTTATTTTATCTTGCTTCTTTGCTGGCTGCCACGCTATGGATGTTATTACAACCGTTGCGTCTCGCAGGCGCGGCTGCCTGGAGTTTATCCTATTCCTCTGGTGAGATCTCTTCCACGAAGCTGAAGGAACCGTCTTTTACCTGGTTCACAACTACACTCTTGATCGGATCACCGTTCTCATCAAACTTGTAATTTGTGGTACCGCATTTCTCATCTAAGCTATGTAATGCATCTTTCACTGCATCTGCATCAGTACTTCCTGCTTTCTCGATCGCTGCCTTTGCAATATATACGGCATCATAACCTAATACGGAGAATGAACCCGGATCTGCATCAAATTTCTCTTTGTAATCGGCAACAAAATCTTTTAAATTATCAGACTGAATAGATACATGATCTGTAAAGTACATACCCTCTACCGCATCGCCACCGATCTCTACCAAAGCCGGATCCGAACATGAGTCACTACTCATTAACTGAATGTCTAATCCGATCTCAGAAACCTGCTTTGCGATCAGTCCGACTACATCATAATCATCCGGAAGGTATAATACCGTTGCACCGGAATTCTTGATCTCTGTTAAGTAAGACTTGAAATCACTGTCACCTGTGTTATATTTTCCTTCATATGCAATCGTTCCGCCATCTGCCTCAAAAGTCTCTTTGAACTGGCTCGAAATACCAACACAATAATCTTTACCTACATCATAAAGCATTGCAACTTTATCTGCTTTCAATGTATTCTTTGCAAATGTTGCTGCAACTTTACCCTGTAACGGATCAATAAAACATGCACGGAAGATATATTCTCCACCTTCTGCTGTTACCTTTGCATTGGTAGAACCAACAGAGATCATGATCTTCTTGGCTTCATTTACAATTGGTGCCATTGCGATAGAACAGCTGCTTGCGTATGAACCCAATACCATATCTACCTTATCCTGCTCTAACAACTTGGTAACTGCATTTGGTGCGGTTGCCGGTTTGTTCTCATCATCCTCAAATACTGCTTCAATCTGCTTACCGTTAATACCGCCTGCTGCATTGATCTCATCAATTGCTAACTGGCTTCCGTTCTTACAGGCAGCACCGATATTTGGTGCATTACCGGTTAACGGATATACAAAACCTAACTTGATCGTATCACCACTGCTTGAACTACTACTGCTGCCTCCTCCGGATGACTCCGAAGTTGCTGCTTCCTCGCTACATGCCACCATGGACATACACATTGCCATAACGGTCGCTACTGCTACCACTTTTTTAAATAATCTCTTCATAATGAATTCCTCCTTCTAACTTTGGGTCTTGGTACTAAATCCTATGAACGGGTTACTAATATAAGAAAGGCGTCACGCAATACTGCGTAACGCCTTTGTTATCACACTTAAGTATATATTTAGTTACATTCGCGCTTATGCGATCATTTTGTCAACTTCTGTTAAGACTTCGTCAAGCATTGTCATTGCGGTGCGGAGTTCATCCTCTTTGATAATAAGCGGAGGTGCTACAATGATGATGTTCTCATGTGTATAGGTTGAGAAGCCTTTCGCCTTCAACATACCACAGATCTTACCCATCAGGTTCTCTTTATCGGCATTGTAGCCGACAAGCGGTTCCTTCGTTGCCTTGTCTTTTACAAGCTCAACGGCTGAGAACAAACCTTTGTAACGGACATCACCAACACAGGCATGTTTGTCCTTCAGGTCTTCCTCGATCTCACCTAAGATCTTGCCCATGGCTCTTACATTGTCAAGAATGTGGTCTTCCTTATAGACATCCAATGTTGCAACACCTGCTGCACAGGAAAGTGGATGACCACTGTATGTAAGTCCACAAAGTAATTTATGATCATCGAAATAATCGGCAATCTTCTTATCTACGATTACGCCACCAAGTGGTGCATATCCACAGGTAACACCTTTGGCAAATGTAATGATATCCGGCTTGATTCCCCAATTCTGGCAGGCGAACACTTCACCGGTTCTGCACCAGCCCATCATAACCTCATCACAGATCATCATGATACCGAATTCATCACACAGATCACGGATACCCTGCAGATATCCATCCGGAGGAATGATACATCCGTTACTACCGGTAATTGTCTCACACTCAATTGCTGCAATACTTTCCGGACCTTCATAAATGATCTGCTCTCTTAACTTACCAATATAGAACTTGGTTGCGGCTGCATCATCTTCAAAATCTACCAGTTCTCTGTATACATATGGATCAAAGAACTTGACATATCCCGGAATACCAGGCTCACAGTTGAAACGTCTCGGCTCACCGGTTAAGTTGCCGGCACCCATCGTAGAACCATGATAAGAACGATAACGGGACATTACTTTATTTCTTCCTGTATATAATCTTGCAATCTTTAAGGCATTTTCGTTGGCGTCTGCACCACCTAATGTAAAGAATACTTTCTGCATATTATCCGGTGCCAGCTCAATGATCTTTCTTGCTAACTCTGACTTTACATCTACCGCATAACCCGGTCCGATAAATGGCAGCTTATGTGCCTGCTCTGCAATCGCATCTGCCACCTTCTGGTTTCCATATCCGATATTCAGATTCACAAGCTGTGAACTCATATCATAATATTTCTTACCATCTGCATCATAGAAATAAATGCCTTCTGCTTTTGTAACTACGGTTGGATCTAATGTTCCCTGTACAGACCATGAATGCAATACATGTTCTCTATCTAATTTCTTGATTTCTTCTTTTGACATCTCTCTCATAATACATATCTCCTTTTCTACCACAATTCCTTATACATCTTAATCACATCCGCCTTCGTAGTTGTCTTTCTTGTGTTTCCCGGACTTCCACTGGCGATCGCATCATCTGCCATCTTATCCATGACCTCGCAAAATGCTTCTTTATCAACACCATATTCCGCAAGTGTTGGAACTTCTAACGTTTCACATAATTGAATGATCGCATCTAAAAATGCTTTGGCTGCCGTCTCATCATTGTCTTCTTCTGTCGCTGCCCCGATGGCCCGTCCAAGATCTGCAAATCGTTCATAGGTTCCGTCTAATGCAAATGTCAGACAAACCTTTAACAACATTGCATTGGATAATCCATGCGGCACATGGAAATTGGCTCCGATCGGCCGGCTCATTCCATGCACTAATGTGACGGAAGAGTTGTTAATGACCACTCCTGCCTCTAATGCCGCCAATATCATTTCTTCTCTCGCTTCCATGTCTTCTCCGTTCTCGTAAGCTCTTGGAAGATATTGGAAAATTCGCTTGACTGCATCAACGGCATATACATCGGTAAGCGGGGAGGCTTTCTTGGAAGTATATCCCTCCACCGCATGGGTTAAGGCATCTAATCCGGTTGCATTGGTTACGCTCTTTGGCGAAGATACGGTAAATGACGCATCCACAATTGCAACATCCGGTATCAGCACCGTTCCTTTTAATAACATCTTAATACTTGTTTTTGTATCTGTAATAATGGTAAACTGCGTTGCTTCCGATCCGGTACCCGCCGTTGTCGGAATCGCAACCATTGGAGGAAGCGGATTCGTGATCTCTTTTCCCATGTAATCCGCAATCTTTCCGGGATTGGTAATCAATGCTCCGATCGCTTTCATCGAATCCATCGGGCTTCCGCCGCCAATCGCAATCAGGAAATCACATCCGTTTGCTTTGTATGCTTCCACACCGCCATCAATCATCACATCATCCGGCTCTCCGGTAATATCATCATAAACTGTCCAGCCAATTCCAATTTCATCTAACAGATTGGTAACAATCCTGACATTACCGATTCGATTCATTACTTTTCCACTTACTACCAATGCTTTGGTTCCAAGTGTGCGAATCACCTCTTTGCTCTGTTGTAAAGCATTTTCTCCACTAATTATTTGTTTTGGCATGATAAACTTACTTGCCATTTACATCACACTCCTTGTTTCGGGACATGCATTATCATCTTTTGATAATGTTCATGTCATATGTTGGGTAGATATTACCTCTACATAACCATAAAGTCAAGTGTGTTTTGCCATTTTTTAATTATATTAAGTGTATGTTTTTGTTCGCTTTCAAATGTTAGGCAAACAAAAAAGCCGAAGGTTTATTTTCTAAATCACCTTCGACTTATTTACAGATTATAACCGCACTCTCCCAAAATTGCAAGTATTATTTTTAATCTTATATTATTTTTTTGTTTTCTGTTTGCATGTTCTCTTCCTTTACAATCTGCTCAAACTTGTATATAATATACCCAAAACTTGACCAACTTTATTATATGTTGGGCAATTTCAGTTTGCCTTTTCATTTATGATATCCGTTTGCATACCTATATAAAGGAGGGACCATTATGAGAGTAAAAAGAATCGAAGCCATTCAGGAATATATTATAAAGAACAAATCCGTATCCATGGAACAATTATGCGAGGAATTCGGAGTATCCATGAACACAATCCGCCGCGATATCGATACCCTATGCACCAGAGGCAGCGTGATCAAAGTGTATGGCGGTGTTGTTGCCAATACCAATGCAGCAGTTACGCACGCCGAAACACTCCGCCCATTTACCGAGCGCAGTTCCAGCAACAATAACGAAAAGTTAATGATCTCCCAAAAGGCAGCTTCCTATGTGCAGGAAGGTGACATCATTTTCTTAGACTCCGGAACCACAACTCTTAACATGATTCCCTATCTTGCTAATATTCCGAATCTGACCGTGATCACCTACAGTATCCCGGCACTTGTAGAACTCCTGCAATACAAAGATATTAAAGTGATCTCCCTGCCCGGACTTCTGCTGCGTGGCACGGAATCCTTAGTCGGTTCCTGCGGTGTCAATTACCTATCCACCTTTAATATGACGAAAGCATTTATGGCATGTACCGGAATCTCTTTATCCCGGCAGGTTACCAACGCAACCTTTGAGGAGTACGAGATCAAGCAGGCGGCATTGGACCGGAGCGAACAACACTTCCTGCTTGCGGACCATGATAAGTTCGGGAATGCCGGCATTATGACATATGCGGACATCACACGCATGGATTATATTATAACGGATGATATTCCTGCACCGGAATATGCAGAATACTTTGATGAAAAAGGAGTCGGCCTCGACATAGCCCTTTCACACCCTTGCACAGCGTAAAGGTGACGGACGTGCGAAATATTTAAGATGTTGTATCAGTTGTATAGATGCA
>HF987874.1:1566-14041 GCA_000431135.1 Clostridium sp. CAG:590 | reverse complement strand
CGTCCCTCACGCTGTGCAAGGGTGATTGTTCTTTTTCACAATGTGTTCTTTATCCTTATAAATGGAATGTGCCGGAACAACGCCTCTTACCATGCTGACCGGATATACATTCGAATCCGGACAGATCACAGATCCCGGATTCAATACGGAATTACATCCTATCTCAACATGATCTCCAAGCATTGCACCAAACTTCTTAAGTTTCGTATCAATATCAAAATCTGCTCCCTTCACATGGACAAGCGTCTTATCTGCTTTGACATTGGATGTAATCGAACCTGCTCCCATATGTGAATAGAATCCTAATACAGAATCTCCCACATAGTTATAATGTGGAACCTGCACATGATTAAATAAGATCACGTTCTTAAGTTCTGTTGAGTTGCCAACCACACAATCGTTACCAACTAACGCATTGCCACGAATAAATGCTCCCGGTCTGACTTCTGTACGTTCCCCGATAATACAAGGACCGGCAATATAATTATTCGGATAGATCTTTGCAGACTTCGCAATCCATACATTGTTATCCCTCTCTTCATAAATGTCTTTTGGTAAGGATTTACCTAATTCTATAATAAAGTCCCCAATCTTAGGAAGTGCTTCCCATGGATAAGTCAATCCCTCTAATAATGGCTTTGCCAAAGTCTCCTCTAAACTATACATTTCCTGAATCGTAACCTGTTTTTCACTCATGTCGTTATCTCCCTTCTAAGATAATCTTTATTTTTTCCAATAAATTGCTACCAGATAAAACCATCTTCACCCTGCCGGTTATTGCGAACTCCATACCGTCTGAATCCAATGGGATTGCGGCAGCCATATTTCAACTACCTTGCTTCTATGACTTTTTTGTCTTCTTAACCGCCGTCTTCTTATAAAACTGTGCAGCATAATCAAAATACGCCCGCAACTGATACTGGTTGTTCAATCCCTTTACCGCATCCGTCCGCTGCCGGATGAATTTCTCTAATTTCTCCATATACTCTTCTTTTGTAATCGATCCTTCTGCCACATAGGAAAGACCTTTCTCCCAGCTTGCTGTCAATTCCGGATTCAATAGCGAATTAATGGAAAATGCTACCACATCATGGATCATTTCTCCCATTAGTGTTGGTGTAATGATCTGCGTCTTCTTATTCAGATCTAAATATTTGTTATTGACTAACTTCTTGATGATCTCTGCCCTCGTTGCTGATGTTCCAATTCCACTTCCTTTGATATGTGCCCGCAGCTCCTCATCCTCGATCAACTGTCCCGCATTCTCCATTGCAAGGATCAAAGTACCGGAACTGTACCGCTTCGGTGGAGAAGTCTCTCCTTCTTTGATATCAAAGCCATTCACGGATAACTGCATTCCTTTCTTAAGCTGCATAGCTGCCTCTACCATCCCTTTGGAATACTTGCCTTCTTCATCCTCTTTGTCTTTCTGCTTGCCAAAGGAATAATTCGTAATTGGCAGATATCCCGGATCTACCAATACTTTGAAATTCGCAAATAGCTTCTCACCTCCACGATCCAGCGTAAGACCTAACTTCTGATATACAGCCGGTGGATAGAATATACTTAAGAATCTTCGCACAATCACCTCGTAGACCTTCTTCGCTGTATCATGCAGACTGCCAAAGGCATTGAGTCCCTGACCAGTCGGAATGATTGCATAATGGTCTGTGATCTGCTTATCGTTGACATATCTTGTCTTGGCAATTCCCTTATAGCTGCCACTATCTAATATATGCTGTGCGAATTCCTTCATTGCCGGAATATTACGAAGTCCTGAGATATTCTTATATATCTCCTTACTGACCGCTGTTGATAACACTCTTGCATCTGTTCTTGGATAAGTGACCATCTTCTTCTCGTAAAGTTCCTGTACAACCTGCAAGGTCTGATCCGGGCTGATCTTGAATAGTCTGGAACAGTCATTTTGCAACTCCGCAAGGTTATACAGTAACGGAGCATTCTTATTCTCTTTCTTCTTTTCTACTTTATCAATTGCGACATGCATATCCGCACTTAACTGCTCAATCAGTGCCTTGGCATCCTTCTCTTCCTTAAATCCGTTCTCCTTATAAAGCAGTGGTGAATTATAATATCTGCTGCCCTCGACTGCTTTCCACTCTGCCTCAAAGGTTCCATCTGCTAATGCCATATTACCGATTATCCGGTAAAATGGTGTCTTTACAAACTGCCGAATCTCACGCTCTCTCCGAACGATCATTCCAAGCACACATGTCATCACACGCCCCACAGAGATCACGCAACGATCTTTATTCAGATATGTCTTCACCGGATAACTGTATTTGAGAGTCAGGATACGCGAGAAATTAATTCCCATCAGATAATCCTCTTTCGCCCGGAGATATGCGGAATCGGACAGATTATCATACTCATGCATATCCTTCGCTTCCCGGATTCCCCGAAGGATCTCTTCCTCGGTCTGGGAATCGATCCAGACCCGTTTCTTCTGCTTTGTATCCGGCACCTGTGCCATCTGATCGACTAACCGGTAAATATACTCTCCTTCCCGTCCGGAATCCGTACAGATATAGATACAGCCAACATCCTCCCGGTTCAGAAGTCCCTTCACGATATCAAACTGTTTCGCCACCCCATCAATGACTTCATACTTGAATTCTTCCGGCAGGAACGGCAATGTCTCCACACTCCATTTCTTCAGTGCAGGGTCATAGACCTCCGGATAACTCATCGTTACCAGATGTCCCACACACCAGGTCACAACTGAAGTCTCTGACTCAATGTAGCCATTCTTACTGCCGCCATTTATCTTCAGTGCCTTGGCAAATTCTCTCGCCACACTTGGCTTCTCTGCTATGTATAAATTCTTCAAATAACTTACCTTACCTTTTCTATATTCCACATATGCACACTATTTTTATTGTACCTTGAATACAGAATTTTGTAAATAGAAAGAGTGCTAGACCAATTTATTAAAGCCATCTTATCAAATACGCCCGTACCTCCACTCAATCGATCAGTTCCATCTGGCTCATATATAATATTTCTATAATGTTAGTAAATTCATAACCAACTTAACCATGATCTCTTTCTCTTCCGGATCCGATTCCGCAATCATCAATGTAATTGCCACTAGTGCTCCATCACTAATTCTTTTTTCACTATCTTTATATAGAAAATCATTTCTATCCAAAAATTCCAGAAACAGCGATGCTGCAATTCTCTTACAACCATCCGCATACGGATGATCCTTTATCATAAAATATAACAGATTAGCCGCCTTTTCTTCTAATGACGGATAGACATCTCCACCAAAGACGCTTTGATAGACGGCAGCAAGGATTCCTTCAACCTTTCCTTTTTCTTTTTCAACCCCAAACACATCAGAATGAAACGAATCTTCCATCGCATCAACCATACTCCGACAATCCGCATAGGTTATCCTGTATATCGGCTGATTGCCTTCTGACTTTTCCAACGATTGATGATCGTATTGATCAAGCAACATTAAGGCCTCTGTGTATAAAGTTACGGCTCTCAACACATCTGCTTCTTCAACATCCAATGTACACGCTAACATTTTCGTCTGAATATCAACCGTTTTCTGTAAAGCAGCCAAACGTTTTTCATTAATTGCATATCCTTGAATAATATACTGTTTCAAGACCTTATTTGCCCATCTTCTAAACGCAATACCACGTTTTTAATTCACACGATACCCCACAGAAAGAATCATATCCAAATTATATATTTTAGGTTTTCTGCCTCCTGTACTTTTGTCGGAAATACCGACAGAAGTCCCATCCAATTCTCCAGAAGACAAAATATTAGTAATATGTTCACTTATTGTAGCATGTTTTACTTCAAATAAAGTTTCCATTTGTTTTTGTGTCACCCAAACTGTTTCTTGTTCCGGGCTTATCTGTACTTCAACATTAACATCTCCATCTGTAAATAATACAATTTCATTTTCCATCTGTACACTACTCCCCTTCCTTGAATTTTATATATCACAAAATTCCCCATATTGAGCAAATCCAACCCCTTACAGTCTAATTCCTATCGCCTATCATTTCCGATTTTACGGACATCATACCGTGAATACTACTTTTTATCAATAACTCTTTCCTCGTCAATCTTTTGACACATATAACAACACTCTTATATCAAAATACTTTCCTTCCGTAATCTCCATTATGCCATTATATTTATCTACAATCTCCTGCACATTTTTTAATCCGATACCGGAATGATGCCGTTTCTTCTTCCCTATAGGCTGCTTGTCCCCCTGCTGCTGTCTCTCCTTCTTATAGCTGTTCGTAAACTGCAGCTTAAAAATCCCCTGTTCTAATGTAATAAATCCCTTCAATACCTTCTCATCCGTTGCACCTGCTGCCTCAATCGCATTATCAAGCAGATTACCCACAACCACATTGATATCAAACAGATTCATGATATCCTCCGGAACATTTACTTTGACATCTACCTCATGTAATTGCTCTCTTGCCTTTTGAAGCAGATAATTCAGCAGACTATCCATCTCTACATTACCCGTTTTCACAATCTCCTCTGAATTACCAATATAAAGCAGCATATTACCAATATAGGATTGTATTTCACTATATTTTCCTTTCCCCGCCATGATCTGTATCTCACTAAAATGATTCTTCAGGTCATGCCGCAGCGCGGACACTCTTTTCTCATTTTGGGAAATGATCTGGATCTGATGATGGTACATCTCTATCTTTTCATTCAGAAGTTTATTCTCATGTATCTTCTTCAAAGAAAATAACAACTCATTATACAGATAGATCACTAAAAAGTTGATTAGCAACAGTCCGATACTCACAACAACGATCGGCACACCCATGACCTGCCCGCTATATATCATATACATCAGCAGGACAACACTAATAAGCGGCACCAGTACCAACGGAATATGCTGTCCCTCATCACGGGTTTTCAGAATTCTTTCTGCCACCAACTCACATATCAGATATAAAAAATCACAAAAGACAAACAAAATCTGGTTGCTCGTTCCTGCTGCATCTACATATTCCCGAAATGGAACCGTCGCTATAATATCGCATATCATATTCAGAATATAAATACTTGATGCCACCCCGATGATCTTTCGAACAGATCTTGTATAGAGCGATACAATGACCGCAACACCCACAAACGCATTAATAATATTTACCCATGCTAAGTGAAGTCCAAGATAAAATGCCGTATTGATTACATAATACACACCATATACCAAAAACAACAGCTTTGGAGACTTCTTTTCTGCAAAAAATATTCCCACAAACCGATAAACAATATACATCCGAAACAAATTGGCAATCATACAAATTATTGTCTCCATCTACATATCTCCATTCTGGAACAACCGTTGTCGCATAGCATTTCGATACGTTCTGCTGATTGTCAACACTTCCCCATTCTTCAGCTCGATCGAATCATACGAATACCTGTAAATATACTTACTGTTTACTATATATGATTGATGTATCATATAAAAAGAACCCGGCAGCCGGTTATACACATCCTTCAACTGCCCATAGAATTCTTTCACTCCATCCCGCATTTTGATCTGTATAATTCGTCCGATACTGTTAAAATAATAGATATCGTCCATAGAAACCCGGCATATGTCACGTCCCACTGTATATTCAAACTTTTCCTCTTTTCGCCCTAACAGCTTACAAGCTAACAGAAAGGCTTCCGCTATCTTCTCTTCTGAAAGCGGCTTGATCAAAAAATCCAACGGTTGCGTCTTAATCAGTGGAAATGCATACGACTCCTTGCCAGATATATAAATGATCTGCATGTCATAATCATTCATCTGCCTTCGCACAAATTCAGCAACCTCAATTCCAGACATTGACAATAGTTCAATATCTAAAAACAGAATATCTACATAATACTTATTTTGAAAATCCTTCAAAAGACTTTCTCCACTTTCCCACGCTTCCGTTTCTATCTGTATATTTTCTTCCCGTGCCTTATCCATTACACACTGTTCAATATAAGAACATATAATGGGGCTGTCATCACATATGCCCACGCGATACATCATTTCATGTTCCTTTCATTCCTGATGTCTTCTTGATTGAATTCCTATACAAATGCATTCTAAAAAAGTTACAATAAACACAGTCCCCGCAATCATCAGGATTCTCCTGTAGGTCTGTAATCTATTTCCTAATACATCATAAAATATCTCAAGTTCATCCTTACACTGGTATCTTTTCCGATCTGTCATGTTCTTCCATTGTTCGATCAATGAACTCCACATTGAAAACTGCGACCATTTTGCCGGAAGCTCAAAATGTGGTAAAACATTCAGGTAATCCGTCACATAATAACCATTATCCGTACTTATATTATGCCGGTTACACCACTGTTCCATATATTGTCCCCGATATGCCTCTTCGGCAACCGTAAGAACAACTCCACCGATCTGCTTATGTTCTACCAATGCCCAGTCACTGTTCCCTCTGTTTTGACGCTGTACGATCAACATAGATTCTCTGCTGGCAAATACCGACCGAATATAATATTCCTTCTCCTGTAGTGTCACCCTGCTTCCGATGATATCCTCATTTCCAAAAAGCTCATCAGCAAGTGTACTGCTTACCACACATCCATTCTTATCCTGTGCAGGGAGACTGGCAGAAATACCAAACATATCCTGTATCGAAAAATCTACCGTAACAACCGATGTCTCTGCTTTTCTTCCGTTCTGTTCTACCATCTGGTCTCGTTCCATCCAATAGGTTCCTACCACATAATCCTCATCTGCCATATCCTGATAATCACTCTGCTGCACACATACATATGCATAATTCTTATCCTGCTTATAAGAATCTGTCTCATCCTTATATAAGGTAAATACAATCCCTATACATACAAATGATAACACACAAATCATCCCCACTGCCATTCTTTTTTTCACATAACCACCTACTTCTCACGCACGGTATCGCCAGCTTCTAACGGTTTATTGGAATTTATAATAATTTTATCCTTTTGTGACAATGCATCACTGTCTGCCCCGGCATATTCTGCATTAGAAGTTTCTGCCTTAATCTGTACCTTAACCGCTACCAACTCCATCCCTAATAACGTCTCTTTCTCGCGGGCTACCAAAACATACTGACTTGCCGCATCGGAACGAATTGCAGAAAGTGGTATGACATATTCGTATTTATTAGAAGTATGCACCATATTAACCAATACCGAATCCCCGATTTGAAAGGAATCGCCTGCAACCTGCACATCTACCGTATACTGCCCAGAGCCATCCGTATCTTTGTATATTGCAGTAACCGTTCCTGTGGCAGATACCGTTCCATCTTGAACTGTTGCTTTATCTCCGGTTGACACATAATTTTTCTCTGCATCACTGATATGAATTTTTAATGTATATTGATCTGCCTCTTTACCCATCACAAGAGCAGCCTCATCAGAAGCCGCACATCCTACCTGTTGTCTTATCTCGGTTACCATTCCTCCAAAGGCGGCACAGACATTTCCCTCCTTTTGCACCAGTTCTTCCAGATATGCAAGTTCCTCTTCTGCCTTTGCAATCCGCAGTTCGTCTAATGAACGGGCATCCTCCGATGGATAGGAGCCTTGCAGTTTCATGCTTTTATGCTCTATCTTCTTATTCAGATATGTCTCCTCTAATTCATCCGCATTCAAACGGAACAGTGTATCTCCTTCCTGCACAAGTTCTCCCTCTGTCACACATGTTCTCCCTCTTTCACACAGACCTCCTCCACCCGGATGCCTGCCGGTATATAGACCGGAACCTCCTGACTGCCAGTGACAACGGCGTCCGATATAATACTGTGTTCTATCGTTCCAGACGATGCATATTCCGTCTCCACAACCGGTGTTAACACACTGCTTGTAAACCGGGATATCACAGTACCTAACACGACTACACCAAAAAACAAACACAATACCCTTATTACAGTGCCTTTCTTCCTCATAGCTGCTCTCTCCTTCCTAATCCTCTGCCGATCCAAGCGATATACCATCTGCCAAAATATCCTTTCCTATATAAAAAATAAGCACTGACGGAATACAGCTAAACAACGCGAATGTAAATGCACGTCCGATATTTCCTTCTTCCACATTAGGCAGGTACACCGACAACGGCCACAAATATTTGTCCTTTAAGAACACAACCGGTTGTTCCACAATATTCCAATACTCCAGGAATCCCAGAATGACCGCAGAGATAATTCCTTTCCTCGCAATCGGTACTGCGATATAGAGAAATATCCGACACGCACCTGCTCCATCCATCTTCGCAGCCTCCACTACCGACATCGGAACCTGCTCAAATGAACTATACATAATAAATACCGGAAAGGTAGAAAACAACAATGGCAAAATGATCGCCCAATGTGTGTTGATCAGTTGCAGCCCATTTAATACGATGTACTGCGACAGCATCGTTACCTGAAATGGGAGTATCATGCAAAACATATATAGTGCAAAGATGCATTTACTCCATTTCTTTCTGCTTTTAGCAAGTCCCCATGCCGCAGGAGTTGCAAACAAAAGCTGTCCGATCAATATGACCACCACAATCTTTATGGAATTCCAAAATAATACATAATATTCCGGCGTGTCCAATAACAGTTCAATCACATGCTGCAGGGTAGGGTATAAGGGAAGAAAATGCCATCGGACATAACCATCGCTTTCCCGGACGACAGGCTCTAACATCTGATACAATTCTGCCTCTCCCATAAATGTTCCACAAACCAGAAACACCAGTGGAAGCATAGATAATACTGCCCCACACCATACGAGTAGCCTACATATAACATGGATTCCCCATTTACTTCTTCTCCTTAACATTCCGCTTTCCTCCTGTCATCAAATGTATCATATCCTTCCATTCTGTGAGAAGCAGAATCCGGAAAATTACAATCATTCCCAAGAATCCAAGTGCTGTCAGAACTGCCCCTGCCGTCAACTTGCTGATATCTAACTTCAGAAACCAGTTATTAAATACATGCTGTAACTGGTATATGTGCATATCCGGATAACCTCCTGCAATCAGATATAATTCCCTGAATATCTTAAAAGAATTAACCATGGATAAAATCGCTGCCACAAATGCAGTCCTCCGGATATTGGGAAGTGTAATATACCAAATACTTTTGAATTCGTCCGCACCATCCACCTTCGCCGCATCATATATTTCCTGTGGGATTGCCGACAAGCCAGAGATCCAGATCAGCATGTTATACCCAACATTCTTGAATATAAAGGTTCCAACAAACAGCAGAAACACCATTCTGCCCTCTAGAAAATGAACGGACTGTAAATGCAGATGTTCTACCAGAATACCATTGATAATGCCTGCATCCGAGAATAATATCTTCCAAACAACTGCCATTGCATTGGAAGGAATTGCCATCGGAATCAAAAAAGCAAACCGGATCAAATTTCCTGTCATGCTGTACACTACAATCGACACAAACAGTGAAATCACCATCAGCAGCACTACACTCACAACAACAAACCAGAAATTGTTTTCCGCTGCTAATTGAAATGCATCATTATGAATCACCACTTCGTAATTTGTCATCCCTGCAAATGTACCGAAGCCGCCTGTGCGAAACGACCGTATTATGACATCCAGCAATGGAAAGATTACAAATGCGAGAACACCCACCAACCCTGGTACAACAAAGCGTTCCATATCCCATTTTTTCATATCTGCCGCTCCTCTCTCGATCTCTGCAAGCTATTCGCTCAGATACACTCCTAACAGATTGTGGATCGCCTGATAGGTATCTTCCATCGTGCATTTACCATCCACATAATCCGGCATCTGCTCCTTAATGATCTCCTCAACTTTTGCATCCATATGGATTGGTGATGTCAGACCTTTCAATGCCTCTATGTATTCGTTCGTATCCTCATCCGTTGTGAAATACGCCGAAAGCACATATTGGTTTCCCCCTACCTCTTCTACACCACCCGGCGTTCCCATCTGAAGCATTTCCTCATTCCTTATAGAAACCGCATTCAGATTCACAGAATTACCCTGTCTGACATGCACGCTGTCCCCGTAATACTGTTTTTGGATATCAGTAGTGAACATGTAACGGACATACTGCTCGGCCGCATCTGTTTCTTTACTGTTTGCATTTATGGAGAAAATGAGAGTCGGAATATAGAGATTTCCTTCTTCATTTTCCCATATGCGATACATATAATCCTGGTTTGCCGATTTTTCTCCATTGTCCCCCACTAGGGCATCATGCCGGATACTGTAAAACTTCCATGCCTGCACTACATTATCCATATTGAAAAATGCTATTTTCTGCCCCGAATACGCTCTATTATAAAGTGGCGTCATACACAAACTATTGATGTCCTTTCCCTGTACATAAGAACCATTCTCATTGATCCAATTCGTGATCTCCTCCTGTGTCGTACGTTCCATCTCCACATCATACAGTTCCTTAAATGCATTTAAGAATTCCTTCAGTTTATCCGCATTATAATTTCCCTCTGCATCTATAATTTCTGACGCATATAGCGGATATAGCACATCAAAAAACGCCTCCCACTCATACAGATTCAGGTCGTTGCCATAATTGGGTTTGGGCTGGTTCTGTATGTATGCAACCAGATCATCAACATCCTTTATCCCCTCTATCTCAGAAGCAGGTCCGACCAATGTAGTAAATTGTACCTTAGACGGCAACGCATAAACTCCTTCCTCTGTCTGATATGCTTCTAGTACATTTTGCAGACAGTCCGGCTCATCCTCCTGTATCCTGTTTTTCACTCCGGACAATTCCAACAACACACCGGAAGCCTCGTAATCTCGTATATTTAATCCATCCATTACGATTACATCCGGTCCCTGTCCTGCTAATAACTGCGTGTTCAATGCACTTACTGCATCCGCTACCGATATACCACTTTCATCCGCTATTCCCCATGTATAGTGAACCGTTATATCTTTGTTATTGTTCTGAAATACATCAATCATCATCTCTATGCACTCTGCATAATACAAAGAATACACGGTTATCTCTTTCTGCTGTTGTGCATCCGTCTTGCCATCCTCTCTCTTATCCGAATAGGCAACCACCTGCTTTTCATCACCAACCGAACATAATGCTATTATCTCCGGTTTCTCGTGATCTCCTCTTACAATATATCCATACAGAATGTCTGATTTTGCCTTATATGCATTATCTGTATTATCCGTAAGACAGGTTGTCTGTTGACCGGATGTATCATACAGATACAACCCATTTTCAAGTGCAATACAAAGCATTGTATCATCCGCATATTCCATCACTCTTCTGCAGCTCAAGATATCTGCGCCTAATCGTTCCTTTGTATTCTGGATATCCTCTCCATGCAACTTGGAAAATGTCATATCTGCCCCAACTTTTTCTCCGTTATCCGCATCAAAAATACGAATTCCATTATCATCCAAAACCGCTACTTCCTTTTCATTCACACAAAAATCAAGCATATTGGAAACATTTAGGGTATATAACAGATCCTTTCCGTATACCTCTATCTCTTTTCCGTCATAGATATACATTTTACCATTATTACATGCCATGTTTATAAGCTCTGTGACATCTAACGATACACTTTCTCCATTCTCCTCTTTCCATAGATTGCAGGAAATGACCATCCCTGTCTCATCAACCGTCTCATAGCCAACAAGCATATGGCCCTGCTCGTCTAACACTACACAACACAGGTTTATGTTTGCTCCCTCATCCGGAAAGGTCATGGCGATATCCTTTGTCTCCCATGTCTTTCCGTCTGTTGAAGTGTATTGACAAATCGTTTTGCTCTGCCCTGCATTATCTGTCTCTCCAAAAATATAGATCTCATTATCATATTGTGTAACTCCCAACACCCGGTTCAATTCCTCAATTGTCCCTAATGTATGTGCCTGGTATCCCAAAGTCTCTGTCTTCATTTCTTCGTTTTTTCCACAGCCAACTAACATTACAAGGCTTACCACTAAAATACACAGCCATATACCTATCTTGTAAATTCTCATAAAAACACCTCTTATTTACTGTAAATTAATCTCTGTCTGTAATTCTAGCATGAAGCTTCCGTTCCTCCAGGAGTTTGTCAAAAACAACCTCAATTTTGTCAAAAACAACAATAGATCAAAGTAGATGCAATTATGTCGCTCCTTCCGCATAAACTAAAAACCGGCAGACAACTAAGAATTTAGCCGTCTGCCAGTTAATGAATCATATACTATTTTCTGTATTTTGTTCAAATATTTCTTTTTGTTGTTTGATTTACGAACCGGCAATTCATCATACATTACATTGAAGAGTCCAGCCAGGTATTCTTTACTGTCAACGTCTTCTACTAACAACATCTCTTTTGCCCCTTCATACGGTAATTCATAAGTCGCAGTTACCATATAAGAAACTGCAGATTTTGTCGGTTTCACAAGTAA
>HF987874.1:0-1519 GCA_000431135.1 Clostridium sp. CAG:590 | reverse complement strand
TTCTGCCCCGATAATATAGGATATATTCTCCCATCATTGCACGATAATTAATTTCTTCTAAATCAGATAACTGCTCTAATATAAATTGTAAATATCCTTTGCTTGAAGCCATGTTTATCCTTCCTGCACTATTTTACAGCTTTGTTCCATTCCACTCCCGATTCGTCTGTCCATGTATCTTCTCCATCATAAATATAGACCGCATTGATACGATCCATGTAACGACCATCTGCCAGTAAATAGACCGTTGTCTCATCACCTTTTTGATTGACTATTTCTTCAACGTCGGGCCAATGATCTTTATTGGTAAATTCTTCCGTTGATGAATCTGAATCCGCCACGGACTGCCCCTCTGGAAGTTGTACTACTTCTACTATTGTCTCAATTGTTTCAACCGGAGCGTTACTCCATGGATAGGCTGCATCATCACAGCCTGCCTGTTCAAGCAGCTTTTTTGCGTCAGGGCCAAGTAATTTCTGGTATGCATCATACACAGATGCAAGTTTATTTGAAAATTCCACCTGCTCAGAGTTTCCTTTATCAGAAAGCCACGAAATAGTTTCTTTCTTAATCTCATCTGTTGTCATGCCGGTTTCAACTCCCCAGTTGAGCAAATGAGTCGCAACCTTAATAGAATTCATCCCATTTCCGGCTGTTCCCAACTGAATATCTGTATTGATTTCATCTAATACAGGCATCCGGGACGATACACATTCCAAAAACTCTCTCTTACCAGATTTTCCACCTCGCGATATTCACTTTTCCCTTCTATACGGATTACTATATTATTTTTCATGATCTGATTCTCCTTCACTTCAACTCTTGTACCAAACTTTTTATAGCTGATACAAATTCTACTTTTACCTTTTCTTTATCTGCTGCTCCATCATATATACTGTAATAAAAATGCATAACTGCATAGAATCTGACCGCTTTATCTTTAGCATCCACAATTCCCATACTTTCAAATAAATCTTTCACATAGGAAGCAGGTCCGGCAGCGAGATACTGCTGATATAAATTCTGCATTTCTTCACTGCGAAACTGTTCTATTGTCAACATCTTCCGAAACAATGATGCAAAATCATCCTCTGTCCAGTATTCAAACATAGACTTGCTGTATTCCACAAAATCATCCAGTGATACAGTCTCATACTTTTCAGGCATGTTCTCTTTATTCTCTTCCGGCATATCATATTCTGATGCCTGTTCGCCATCCTGCTGTTCCATCCGTTGCACAATACAGTCAAAAATATCTCTCTTACTTTTATAGTGTCTGTATAATGCCCCTTTTGTCATGTCAAGTTCTCCTGCTATCTGGCTGACGGAGACAGCTTCGTAACCATCTCTGGCGAACAGATGCAGTGCTACCATTAATATCTCTTCTTTTCTATTACCCATGCACATTTCCTCCAAACTATGCGAAACACGCTCTGCGAGTTTCTCAAGTTATCGCGGCAGTCGCCAAGGTCTTGTGCAAGCACAGACTTTGGCTCGTTGCTCGCGTAAATAAATAAAC
>HF987873.1:12960-13826 GCA_000431135.1 Clostridium sp. CAG:590 | reverse complement strand
CTTACGCTGTGCAAAGGTGAATGTCTTAAAGGGAGAAAAGAGAGCGTACCTCATCAAAAGTTTTAATCGTCTTCATATGTTCGGTCGGTGTTCCAATCATTTTCTCCATAACAACAACCTGATACCAGCGGTCAAACTTGTATCCGGCATAATCCATACACCCCAGCATCTGATATCCCATCTTCTCATGAAATGCCACACTGTTATAGATCTTCTTTTCCTCTTCGCTTGGCGGTGGCGTGATCAGTGCAATCGTCTTGATCACACCTTGTGCTTTGAGGATCTCTTCCACTAACGAATATAACTTCGCACCGATCTGATGCCCTCTCACCGTATGATCTAAATACACCGTCATCTCTGCACCCCAATGGTATGCCGCTCTTGGGTGAAACGCTCCTGCATAGGAATATCCCACAATCTTTCCATCCATTTCTGCTACCAGATACGGATACTTTTCCAATGTATGTGCAATCCGGCTCTTAAATTCCGCAAGAGACGGAACATCATATTCATAGGTAATTGCCGTCTCCTCCACATAATATGCATATATATCCAACAATGCCTGTGCATCTTCTATGGCTGCTGTTCGTATTATAATCTCTGAATCCATGTATCCTTACTCCTTTGTATGAATTTATGCGCCTGGTATCTTTTCTCCTCGCACTTTGGTGTTATTGTACCATAAACCCGTATTCCGCACGAACGCTCACTTCGAAACCTTCGGTTTCTCAGTGTTCGTTTCAAGCAGCCTCTTATAAGAAAGATCAATCGCAAACGCTCCAAGCGGTGCCGTTAATACGATTGCCAATACTGCTACCGTCAGCACGGTATCTCCACAGGCAAAGCCAAGAGATAGCGGGCTGCCG
>HF987873.1:0-12874 GCA_000431135.1 Clostridium sp. CAG:590 | reverse complement strand
CGCTCTTTCCATGCAAGATTTGTCCGCAGCAGACAACAAAACACTCCGCACATCCGGAATAGCAGTGCTCCTATAATAACCAGCAACGCGTTCCATCCTACATGACCCAGATATCCAATATTCACCGTTGCACCCACTAATACAAACAGGAATACTTCGGCTGCCACCCACAGCTTTCCATACTTAACGGATAACCGGACTGCTATGGGTTCTCTCTTCTTTCGAAGACCAATACCAATAAACATAATGGCGATCAAGGCTGAAAAAGTAATCGGTGTGGCAAGAGAATCCTCAGCCGCAACTAACCANNNNATCCTCAGCCGCAACTAACAAAAAGGAAATACTTAGAATGATCAGCACCTTTGTCGTATCCCGGATATGCACTTTTTCAAAATATTTTGCTAATGCGATACCAAGGATCAGACCCAGCCCAATTCCCAATACAATAGATACCGGAATGTTGACAAAACGCAGTACCGAAGCACCCTCTCCCTGCATCATGCCTGTAAATGTAGAGAACAATACGATAACATATACATCATCTACCGATGCCCCTGCTAAGATCAACTGTGGGATACCTTTCTTCACCCCATAGCCTTCCTCCATCAACCTTACCATACGAGGAACAACCACTGCCGGGGATACTGCTGCAAGCACGGCTCCCAATATTGCTGCCTCCAATATCGACATTCCCATAAGTCGTGGTGCCAGTAACAAGATTCCCAACAATTCAAAACTTGCCGGAACAAAACACATCAGGATTGCCGGTCGTCCAATCTTCTTCTCCGCAAGGTGCACATCCTTAGCGGAGCGTTTTTGCTTTATAGGGCGATCTTTCCTATAAAGTGGAAAAAGCCGACAGCTTCTGCGTTACTCTTAACACAGAAGTCATCAGCTTAATAAGCGGTTCAAGTATTCACTACTTAGGGAGAACTTCATTCCCTTCCTATAAAATAGCACACCCGATACCGAATTGGCAAGACTTTCTTTCCATAAGGGTTGATGAAAAAGGAATGTCTTATATTACATTGCTTTCGCATACAGATCCGCAATCTCTTCCTGTGTAAATACCACTGGATTATTTGCTACACCTGCTGCAGATACCTTCATACAGTTCTCTGCCATCCAAGAAATATCTTCCTTTGATAAGCCAAGATCCGATAACGTACATTCCATGTCCAGATTCCGTAACAAGGTACGGATCTTCGGTGCAAGATCCTTCGAGGTCACACCGCCAAAGATTCTTGCAATCTTTGCAAACTTGAAATGATCTCCTTTTTCGGATGCTTCAATCACAACCGGGGTTAAGGCTACAAGACCTTTGCCGTGTACGATATCCTTCAGGCCGCTTGCCGGATGTTCCATACCATGTGCTAACGTAACACCTGCTGTATTAATTACCATACCACCAATGGTTGATGCCAACGTGATCTTCTCCCATGCTTCCTTGCTGCCCTCACCACGATAGACCTTCACAAGATTATCTGCGATCAATTCCATTGCATACACACTAAGCGCATCGGTAAATGGCTGTGCAATCTTTGATGTATATGCCTCGATACAATGACACAACGCATCGAATCCAACAGATGCTAATACATGCTTTGGCATTGTCATCATGCACTCCGGATCAACAATGGATACCTTTGCCACAATCGCATTACAACGAAGAGACTTCTTATCTCCATTTTCCGGATTGGTAAGTACTGCAAATCCATTACCTTCAGAACCCGTACCGCAGGTAGTCGGAATCAACACAAGCGGTAATGCCGTATCGCTCTTCAATCTGCCATAGATATAATCATTGATATCTCCGTCATTTAATGCCAGGAATGCAATTGCTTTCGCACAGTCCATGATCGAACCACCACCAATCGCAACAACCACATCACAGCCGTTATCTTTTGCAAACTGTGCGCCTTCGATTGCTGTTGTCGTAAGCGGATTCTGTGCTACCTTATCGAACAATACATGCTCAATTCCTGCCTGCTTCAGACTGTCTGCCACCTTATCATAAAGACCTGACTTCTTGGCACTGCTCCGTCCGGTTACCACCAATGCCTTATTACCATACGGTTTTGTAAGAGAACCGGTCTCTAACACCTTACCACAGCCAAATACCACATTGACCGGAAGGAAATAATTAAATGCGATTGCAGGAGCTGCTTCTTCCTCAGCCTCCACAGAAACCGTATCCAATGCTTTCTGCAATGCTGCATCCACGTCATCATTTTCTTCTTCCTCATCTGAACTAATATCCACATGAGATGCAAATTTCTCTTTGTATTTTAACTTACAGATGATAAAGAATACAACACCGAGCAGTGACCAGCCACCGGCCATTGCCCATTCCTGAACAACTAATGTACTTCCTGATCCCGGAATCATATACATTACGACCATGAAACCGGACATCAATACTGCCATAGCTCCAACAAACTTATAATACTTTACCTTGTATGGCCGTTTCATATCCGGTGCTTTGCTTCTTAATATAATGAAGGAAAGTGCCACCATACAATATGCCAGACAACAGCCAAAGTTACCTGCATCTACGATCCACACTAACATTTTACGTCCAAATAACGGAGCTAATACAGAAAGAATACCAATCAGATACAATGCATTGACCGGAGTCTTATACTTTGGATGTAACTTGGCAAAGGTTCTTGGAATCATATAAGATTCTGCCATCGAATACATTGCCCGGCTGCCACCGATCAGGAAAGAATTCCAGCTTGTAACAATACCACACATACCGCCAATAATCAGAACCTTTGACATTATACTGCTATTAAATGCTTTTGCCATCGCATCTGCAGTAACTAATCCGGAACCTTCCATGGATGCCGCAATATCAGACGCATTCATGACATAACCAACGCCTACAATAATCAGCGCATAAAACGCAACCGCCAACACAATAGAAAGAATCATAATCTTTCCAATCTTCTTAAGTGGTACATTAATCTCTTCTGCCGCCTGCGGAATTACATCAAAACCGATAAAGAAGAATGGTGTCATAACAGCAACACTCATGATCGCTTTCAAAGAAGTTACCGTATCCTCACTTGCAAACAACTGCGGCTGCAGGTTACTCATATCTCCCGAAACAGCAGATGCTACTACTAACAGGATACCAACACCACCAATAATAACCGTAAGCACCGTCTGTAAGATTGCGGCAGTCTTTGCACCTTTGATATTGATAAAGGTAATAAAGATTGCTACGATCATGGCAACTGCCAACCAGCTTGCATAAATATCAAAGCCTGCTACTGTATACAGATATCCTTTCAAAAACTTAGGATAGATATAAGTAATGATGGTTGGAAGTGCACATGCTTCAAAGCATACTACACTGACATATCCTAAGATGATCGCCCATGTGCAGATAAAGGAACCGATCGGTCCCATCGCCTTATAGCTGAATACATGCTCGCCGCCACACTGCGGAAGTGCCGCGGTAAGCTCTGCATAAGTAAGACCTACAAAGAAGATCATTACTCCTCCTAATGCAAAACCAATTGCTGCTCCTATTACACCACCACGGGAAATCCAGTCACCGGTTGATACGACCCAGCCCCAGCCGATCATCGCACCAAACGCAATGACTAAGATGTCCCATGCACTAAATACTTTGTCAAATTCCGATTTTTTCTTTTCCATCTGCCATCAACCCTTTCTTACGTATTTGTCTGAATAAAGGAGAAAGGCGTCAAAAAAACAGGGTATCTGTTTCTTTAACGCCTTTGTTAAATGTAAATGCTTTATTCATACATTAATCTTCAAATCTCAAATCGATCAACTGCAGGATATATTCTGCCGTCTTCTCTAATCCTAATACACTCGAATCGATCATCATATGTCTGGTATGACAATCACTCATATCCGAACCGGTCATATATTCATATCTTGACTTCAACATGCCATCATTATATTTGACCAGATCCTCTGCTTGCTTCCGGGATACTCCTCTTTGTTCCATAATATGCTGTATCCGGTATTCCTCCGGTGCATAGATAAATATATTAATGCAGTCATCGCGATCCTTTAAGATATAATTCGAACAACGTCCGATAATCACGCAAGAGGATTTCTTTGCAAATTTCTGAATTACCTCAAACTGTGTATAGATGACACGGTTCGTCAGATTCGCATATCTTGGTCCGAAACTCGTATCAAATTCATATTTGACCTTATCTCCGGAATCTGCTTTCTCTACCAGCTCCCGGTCAACACCTAACTGATCGACCACCTTATCTACTAACGCTCTGTCATAGAACGGGATTCCAAGAGACTCTGCAACCAATTTTCCAATATCCGGGCCGCCACTTCCGTATTCACAGCCAATATTTACAATAAAGTGTTTCATTTACATCTCTCCTATCTCTCTGTGCAATATCACATTATATAAGTAAGAATGCTTTCTATAATGCTTCTACTGCTTCCTTAATAATCTCATATGCTTTATCACATTCCTCTTCGGATACGATAAGCGGTGGGATCAAACGGATGATATGTGCTCCAATTGCTGTGATCAGCAGCTTACGATCTAAGCATCCGTGTTTTACTTCCACGCCACTAATGCTGTCGTCAAATTCTACACCAACTAATAAGCCCTGATGTCTGACTTCCTTAACATGCGGTAACGTCTCTAACTTTGCTGCGAAGTAATCACCCATCTTCTTGGCATTGCCTGCCAGGTCTCTGTCTAATAACTCATTTACTTCTGCAAGTGCTGCTGCACAGCTTACCGGATGTCCACCAAAGGTAGTTCCATGAGAGCCCGGTGTAAATGCTTTCGCAACCTCTGCAGTCGCACAAATGGCACCGATCGGCATTCCTCCACCTAAGCCCTTTGCCATAGATACGATATCCGGCTTAATTCCATAATTCATATAAGACATAACCGCTCCGGTTCTGCACCATCCGGTCTGCACTTCATCGATCAGGAGCAACATACCCTTCTCATCGCAGAACTCACGAAGACCTTTCATGAATTCCATTGTTGCAGGATGTACACCACCTTCGCCCTGTACCGGCTCTACCATGATAGCAATGGTATTCTCTGTACATGCATTCTTAAATGCTTCCAGATCATTATATGGTGCATAAGAGAAACCGTAGGTCATCGGACCAAATCCAACCTGACATCCATTGCCCGGCTGACCGGTTGCTGACATTGCTCCGAAGGTTCTTCCATGGAATCCCATCTTAGCTGTTACGATATGATATTTATTCGGACCATACTTCTCAATTCCATACTTACGAGCCATCTTGATCATTGCCTCATTGGCCTCTGTACCGGAATTCTGATAAAAGATCTTATCCATACCGATCGTCTCACAAACCTTCTCAGCTAACAGTGCCTGTGGAATGGTATATGGATAATTGAAGGTGTGCATGATATCACTTACCTGATCCTTTACAGCAGCCACAACCTTCTCATTACAGCTACCTGCATTGTTTACAGCAATTCCTGCATAAAAATCCAAGTATGGCTCGCCATTCTCATCATATATATACATGTCCTTTGCTGTCTCAGCAAGAAAATCGAAACGCTCATAAGCCTTGATCAGAAACGCTCATAAGTCTCGATCATGTATTTGTTTACTTTGTCCTTAATGTCCTGTACGCTTAATCCTGTGTCTTTTAACTTCATATTCGTATCCTCCTATATGTATGTACTATAATATTGTTCCGTTCCATCTGGTTCTCCAGGTGTTACATCCAATAAATACGTTCCCAGAATTCAGATTTTCATGCAAGCACGAATCTGTACTCTTCTCATCGTATATACAAAAAAAGAGCAAGGAACACTTATCCTGTGATAAGCACCCTTGCTCAAATCTTTATCTTTTATATTGGACAAACATACAATAACACTCTCCGATACTCTTGTCAATACAAAATTTTGCAAAAACTATATTTTTTTCGATCAATCCATATATTTTTCTTAATTTTTAAAACTTTTCTGTCAAAATTCTTAATTCTATCGTTTAAATCTTCCTATTTACTTTTGTGAAAATCTGCATATTTTGCATTATTTTTTTGATTATATCGTACATTCCGCTCAGTGCTTGTGCATTATATTGAACAAAGCAGCCATTTTAATAATATATATGCTATTTCCCATTTCGCAATACATAATGTTTGCATTATCCTCTCATTGCAACAAAGAAACACATGAAGCTTACTTTGTCACTGGTTGCATTGCGATAGATATGCATCTGATCCGTTTCAAACCGAAACACCTGTGACTTCCCGACTACATGCTGCTCGCCACGACATTCCACTGTCACCTCGCCATCCATCACAGCCAGATATTCCCGTGTCTTCTCTCCATGACCACCACTGATATATTCCGCTCCGGGTTCAATATCGATTCGGTAGATCTCAACCTGATGATTGTCTTCATACGGAAAACACGTCCATACACGATACTTTCCCTCTAATTCCTTCGTCGGGATCATTTTCTCCGGTGTTACCAGACAGGCATCCATAGGCGGTGCTGCAATCAGTTCCTGAAATGTGATCCGCATTCCACTCGTAATCTTACCTAACACGCCTAAGGATGGATTCGCTGTTCCTTTCTCGATCTGTGCCAGCATACTCTTGCTGACCCCCGTCTGCTCTGCGACTGCATCTAAACTCATTCCCTTTGAGGTCCTTATTCTTTTCAAATTCATTGCTACATTGTGTGACAAATAATCCATACCTATACCTTCGCTCCTTGTATCTCTTTAGCGAAAAACAGCGGCTGCATACAGCCGCTGGCTGCATACAGCCGCTGCCTTCTAAAAAGTTTCCTTTATATCTATTATGACATATACGGTACGTCAGTGCAAGACAGATTGCACACATCATTTACTGCTGCACTCTTTCACTGCCGCCTCAAATATGTCAAGACCTGCTTCCAACTGCTCCTCAGTAATAACAAGTGGTGCCAGGAATCGAATGACATTGTTATAGGTTCCGGCTCCCTCCACCAGCAATCCGTTCTTTGCACAGGTCTGTATGATATCCGCTGTCAATGCTGCATCCGGCTCCTTCGTCTCCGGATCTTTCACGAACTCAATACCAATCATGCCACCAAGACCACGCACATCACCAACCACAGGATATTTCTTTTGTATCTCTTTATAACGAGCTGTCACCTTCTTACCAATCTCAACGGAACGATCTGCTAAATGATCCCGCTCCATGATCTCAATCGTCTTAAGGGATGCTGCACAAGCAAGTGGATTACCGCAATATGTACCACCGATCGTACCAGGAGCAACCCCTTCCATTACCTCTGCACTTGCGATAATGGCAGATAGTGGAACGCCTGCTGCAATGGACTTCGCTGTTGCAATAATATCCGGCTCCACACCCACCTCTTTCCAATACTCGGATGCAAACATACGACCGGTACGACAGAATCCGGACTGTACCTCATCTGCGATCAGTAAAATACCATTGTCATCACAGATCTTGCGAACCGCCTTGATCCATTCAATCGGTGCCGGAATGAATCCACCTTCACCCTGTAACGGCTCTACCACAACCGCTGCGATCGTATCCGCCGCTGCACACTGTTCAAAAACTGCTTTGATAGAATCAATATAGTATTCTACTTCCTTCTCTTCCGGAAGACCTTCCGGATTTCTATAATAATATGGAAACTGTGCACGGAACACCCCATCTGCTAACGGTCCCATCCCTGCTGCATACGCCTTCTTAGAAGTCATAGTCATCGTATAATAGGTTCTTCCATGAAAGGCTCCGGAAAATACAATGATATTCGACCGTCCGGTATATCCCTTTGCTACCTTGACTGCATTTTCATCCGCCTCTGCACCACTGTTAGCAAAGAATACCTTCTTCTTATCACCCTTAACCGGTGCAATAGAGCCTAACTTCTCAGCCAATGCCACATAACCCTCATGCGTCACAACATTAAACATACCATGAAAATACTTGTCTGCCTGTGCCTTTACTGCCTCTACAACCTCCGGCTGTGAGAAGCCGATATTCAATACACCAACACCGCCAATCCAGTCAAGGAACTTATTGCCATCCACATCCTCGATCATGGCACCCTCGCCCCGTTCAATGACAACCGGATAACTGCAACGGATCGCAGATGGTACAGCTGCTTCTCTTCGATCAATGATGGCCTGTGCTTTTGGTCCCGGTAACGTCTCTGTAATTATTTTTGGTAAATCTGTTCTTAACATACTGCATTCCTCCTGTACACTTTGCATTTATGGTGCAAATTCATATATTCTGCAAAAGATTGTTGTGTGCATCTGCATATTAGAATTTTGCACCTTTATGTCATTATAAAGAAAAAAGGACCACGATATATACTAAGTACACCGTTGTCCTTAACTGCTTACAAGTATGCCACAGTTTCCTTTTGATTACCATATTCCGTCAGCACAACATTTTCGCATGTCAGTTGTGCCATTAGCACAATATACTCTTTGACATTTACTATGCAAAGTAGTATTCTCCTTATAAATACAACCACTGGCACAATTCACCGGATTTCATGATACAATCCGTGTGACATATTGCATATGGACAAAGGAGGCTCTTTATGTCTTTGATTTTAAAGGATGTTTTTGAAGATACCAAAAGAATCTATGGTTTAGAACTGCTTGCCGGACGTAAAGGTCTGTCCGGTATTATGAACTGGGTCTATCTTGCAGAGGATGCAACCGCATCTGATTTTCTAAGTCCCGGTCAGCTTGTCATTACAACCGGGGTCAGCCGTCCCCATTCCTCTGCCTGGCTATCTGAACTCATACAGATGCTGATACAGGCACACACTTGTGGTCTGATCATTAATGTTGGGAATTATATCACCGAAGAAGATATTACCAAAGAGATCCGGCAGTTATGTGAGGATTCCGATTATCCATTATTTATCATGCCCTGGAAGACACATATTGCTGACATCACACATGATTATTACAACCGGATCTTTGCCGATAACCAGACCGAACAGACACTTACGAATGCCTTCCTGAATCTGGTTCGCACTCCCTTTGACACCTCCTATAGTGTATCTGTGTTAGAAGAATACGGTTATTCCGCTCATCAGCCATACGGCATCTTATACCTGCAGGCAGACGAATGGAATACGGATACCACACGGAATATATCCCGTACTGCCAAGGCTGCACATCCACAATGCCACATCTGTATCACCAGACAGTATCTTGCCATTATCATTCCCCAGCCGGATACCGCCGAACTGTGTGGTATTGCAGAGAAACTTCTCCATACTCATACTCTGCATGCACCGGGCAGCAGTCTGTATATTGGAATCAGCAACACCTGCAACTGCTTTGATGAATTCGCCAGATCTTTCTACTACGCTAAGTCTGCCGCATGTATCGCACACTACCGGCAACAGACAATATGCAACTTTGACAACTTAGGCTTCTATAAGGTACTGCTCTCTGTCAGTGACCGCACATTATTAAAGGATTATGTCCGGCAAATGTTAGGTCCTGTATTCGATTATGATGAACAGCACCACAGCAACTACACGGATACCCTTTATCAGTACCTGCTTTGTGACGGCAGTATTCTCCGCATTGCAGATGCCCTGTACTGCCACCGCAATACGGTCAATTACCGGGTTAAATTACTAAAAGAAACCCTGCATTATCAATTAGACGATGTGCCGACCCGTTGTGAACTGCTGATTGCCTATCAGATTCAGAAATTCCTGACTTTAGACCTCTGACTCCGGTTCTTTACAGACATCTACCCATCCATCTGTTCTAGAAGCCTGTTCTAACTCTGCGATCGTAAGCTTTACTGCACTATGATCATTCCCTGCCGCCGGATATACGGTGTCAAACCGTTTCAGGCTTTCATCCAGGTACACCTTCACGCCATCCTTGATACCAAACGGACATACACCACCCGGAGCATGACCGATCCGCTCTTCTACCTGATCGTATGGTATCATTTTCGCCTTCACATGAAAGGTATTCTTGAACTTCTTATTATCTACTCTAGACATTCCCTCGATCAGAATCAGAATGGCTTCCTCTCCCACTAAGAAAGACATCGTCTTTGCAATTCTGCCCGGTTCCACTCCAACTGCTTCTGCCGCCAGAGCAACCGTTGCTGTTGATTCCTCAAATTCTATTACATGGTCAGGAAACCCTTTCTCCTCTAAATACGCTTTTGCTTTCTCAATTGACATGTTGCAAATCTCCCTTTCTCTTTTGTTCAGTCACATCTCATGCACCTACTAAATGTCTAAATTGCTTTCAAACTCCACAAAACTATGATACCATATAAACAGAACTTTTTACAGTTTCATTAATTTCAAAGGAGAAGACAAGTATGAAAAAAAGTAAACTCTTTTTAGCAATCTGCACAATAATGTTATGTGCAATTCCTGCTAAAACGGCATTTGCCAACGACACTGACAATCTCTCAACCAAGGAAATGCAATCGGCTGCAACCGTAACCTATGGAACATCCGGCAGTTATACATGGGAAGATAATAATACCCCTTTACTTACAAAGATTGTTCTTCCTTCCGATGGTATACTCACTGCTACAATGGACAAACCATCACACAGAGACTTTGGAATTTTAAATATTGATTTCTATCTGTATGATGCAACCGGGAAGTGTATACAGCACTATAGAGATGACGAAGATGCCAGAACAACTGCCCAGTGGAAATGCGGACTTACCGCTGGAACTTACTATGTCAAAGAAGATGTTCAATATTGGGTTAGTTCTGCACAGACCAAAGCATATAACTTTACATTTTCCGCAGGTGACTACTATGAAAAAGAAAATAACAACACGAAAGAAACAGCTACTGCCATTCAAACAGACAAAACTTACATCGGCGAATTAGGTGGCGGTTTCTCAAATATTGATTCGGATGACATTCGGGATAGTCAGGACATTTACAAAGTAAATCTTATAAAAGGATATACCTATCATGTAGAAACAAAGAATTTACAAGGTACCACTCTTGCGCTTTTTCTTACCAAAGACATGAAGCTAGGCACATTATCCGATCTTGGTACAGGCAAGAATGTGGTTGCCCCTTATACTGGAACATATTATATACAGATCTACAACTATAGCAGTGATCAGTACGAATATACACTTGATGTAAAGACCGTAACACCGATTGCCACAAAGATCAGCAAGATCAAGAGCGGCAAAAAAGCATTAACCGTTTCCTATAAGACAAAGGATGTAACCGGATATGAAATTGCATATAGTACCAAAAAGAATTTTTCCAAATCTACGACAAAAAAACTGATTACCAAGTCCAAAAAGAGTGTCACGATCAAGAAGTTAAAGAGCAAGAAAAAATACTATGTACGTATCCGTACATACCGCACGATTGGTAAAAAGAAATACTATTCGAAATGGTCAGCCATAAAAACAGGCAAAACAAAATAATAAAAGTTTTCCTTGTGTATTTGGCATAATAATATTAAAATAGATGTGGTTTACAAATAATAATATAATTTTAGGAAGGTTTATTATGAAAAAAGTTGTTAAATTCGGTGGAAGTTCTTTAGCCAGTGCCGAGCAGTTCAAGAAAGTTGGTAATATCATTCATGCTGACGAAAGTCGTGTATATGTGGTTCCGTCCGCTCCAGGTAAGCGTTATGACGAAGATACCAAAGTAACTGATATGTTGCTTCATGCATATGAAAGTGCCAGCGAGGGCAAAGACATCAAAGAAGAAATGGACGCAATCAAGGCAAGATATGACGAGATTATTACCGGCTTAGAGCTCAAAGATTTCAGTTTAGATCAGGATTTTGAAGAGATCACCAAGCTCTTAACCGAAAATCCACAGAAAGACTTTGCTGCTTCCCGTGGTGAATTCTTAAATGGTAAGATCATGGCTACCTACCTTGGCATTGATTTCATTGATTCTGCTGAAGTAATCTACTTCAACGAAGAAGGCAATTTGAATGATTATAAGACATATAAGAGATTAGGCGAGCGTCTTTCCCAGTGTGAAAGAGCGGTTATCCCTGGTTTCTACGGAATGGGCAAAGATGGCAACATCAAGACATTTTCCCGTGGTGGTTCTGACGTAACCGGTTCTATCGTAGCAAGAGCAAGCAAAGCCGATGTATACGAGAACTGGACCGATGTATCTGGTTTCTTAGTTGCAGATCCCCGTATCGTACCGGATCCAAAGCCAATCAAATACATCACTTACCGTGAGCTTCGTGAGTTATCTTACATGGGTGCCTCTGTACTCCATGAAGATGCGATTTTCCCTGTTCGCAGCTGTGGTATTCCAATCAATATCAAGAACACCAACGCTCCGGAAGATGCCGGCACCTGGATCGTAGAAAGTACATGTAAAAAACAGGATTACGTTGTAACCGGTATTGCCGGTAAGAAAGATTTCTGTACCATCTTCATTTCCAAAGCAATGATGAATGCAGAGATCGGTTTTGGACGTAAAGTATTACAGGCATTTGAGGAGAACAATATTTCTTTCGAGCATATGCCATCCGGTATCGACACTATGACTATCGTTGTACACGCAGACGAATTCATGGATAAGGAGCAGAGCGTTGTATCTGCAATTCACCGTCTTGCAGAGCCAGATTCTGTTGAGATTGAATCCGGTCTTGCCCTAATCGCCGTTGTAGGTCGTGGCATGAAGTCAGCAAGTGGTACTGCAGGTAAGTTATTTACTGCTCTTGCACACAAAGGTATCAATATTAAGATGATCGATCAGGGTTCTTCTGAGCTTAATATCATCATCGGTGTTGAGAATAAAGATTTTGAACCAGCGATTGAAGCGATCTATAAGACCTTCATCACAAAGTAAACTTATCCCCTTGCACAGCGTAAG
>HF987872.1 GCA_000431135.1 Clostridium sp. CAG:590 | reverse complement strand
TCCTTTTGTGACCGGGTACTTTTTTTACAGGATGGAAATCTGGTCAAAGAAGTAAAAAAAGAGAAAAATGCTGATAAATTCAGAGAAAATATATGGAAAACATTGTGCCTTTTGGGAGGTGGAAAAGATGACCTTTTTTGATATTTCCCGAAAGATGCTGAAAGCTGGTTTTTACAAATATCGATTGTACTTTCTATGCAATTTATCTGCAACGGCATTATTCTGTTGTTTTGCAGTTATTTCCACAAACAGGACATTTATGAATGGGTCGATTGTAAATTCATCTATATCCAATAACATTTATCTTCCTTTTTTTCTGTCAGCAGTGTTTCTGATCTTTTTTCTTCCTGTTTCGTGTCAGGCATTTCTGGCATCAAGAAAACAGGAATACGGCGTGATGTTTTCTCTTGGAATGAGCCGGAAAGAGGCGTTTGAAAATTTACTTTTTGAAAATGTGCTCATATCCGTACTGGCGTTGGCAATAGCACTTGTAGCAGGAACTGTGCTGTCATTTTTATTCTTTGCTGTTATCATTTATGCAATAGATGTTCATGGAGTACAATGGCAGTTTTGTCCGGAAGCATATAAGCTTACAACAGTTCTATATACAGTAGTGGTGGCAGTTGCCTTTATCCTGAATGCCGGGAGACTTATGCTGGATAAAATCGGAACACTGATGAAAGCACAATATCGAGCAGAAAAAATAGGAAAGATCGGTACGATCTTATGCAGACTTGCACCCAACTATATGACTTTTCATTTGGTGGGATTGTCATTTGTCCGCAGACACAAGAAAGAATGGGGACTCAGGTATCTTTTGGCATCTCTCATGATAGCGGTATCTGTTACGCTTGCTGGTATATGCCTGACTTTGTATCCGGCTTTTCTACAGGATGCAAAAAGTTACTCTCCGTATGACATGGTGTATTCGGAAATCTATGGAATGAATCAGGTTCCATTACAGGATGTCATTCATATATTGGAGAAAAATGGTGTTGCAGTAGAACAGATCATTCGGCTTCCCTATATCAGAGACGATGTTTTTAATTATTTTCCTGTGACAGAAATAAACCGGGATTTTGGATGTGATTATCAGATTCAGGAAGGCGAGTTTTTGAATTTGTTTCAGTACAATCTGGAAGATGGGTATGAACATAACATACAGCCAGTATCTACTGTAACGATTTCCGGGGACAGAAAGCTGCAGTCTGTTGGAAAAAAAACACCCAGCCAGTATCGGCTGTGACAATCTCCGGGGACAGAAAGCTGCGGTCTGTTGGAACAGATGTAAAGATATTGTTTAATCAAAATCCGACCTTTGCAGATAAAACGTTGATTATCAACGATTCCGATTTTGCAAAATTACGTGCAGATACACCAGGTGGTGCTGGTATTGCAAACTTGTTTCAGTTTCAGAATTGGGAGGATTCTTATGCAGGAGTAAGTGGGGTAAAAGAATATCTGCATGAAAACAATCCATTGGATGAAAATGAGCAGCTGTATTATGAAATCTCTTCGAAAGTGGAGAAATACCAG
>HF987871.1:488-681 GCA_000431135.1 Clostridium sp. CAG:590 | reverse complement strand
TCTATGAGGACAACAATATGTGGTCGAGTTTATGGGCTTCGCTTCCTGTCTGGCCTATCTTACATTTCTACTTATATATTTCAAGGAATACGAACGCAAACAGCAGATCCGCCAATACAGCGATCTGACTAAAATGCAGCTTCTTTCTATTCAAAAGGAAATTGAACAGGTCAAACTTAGTGAACAAAAAATT
>HF987871.1:0-454 GCA_000431135.1 Clostridium sp. CAG:590 | reverse complement strand
ATCGCTGCGCCACAGCCTTGGCAGGCCATCGCGAAGCGATTTTGTTCAACTGGTTCTTGTAACCTTTTCAAACGGGACGCAGATCACAATGCGTGAACCATTTTATAAGTGCGAAGAGATATTCCATATGGATCGGGGATTTATCAAGTGTCATCGCAGCTATATCGTAAATCTAATGTTAGTAGAACAATTTACTAAAACCGAAGTAACTCTTCAAAACGGCATGGTCATCCCAATTTCGCGAAATAACTATGCTACCTTCAAGGAAGTTTATTTCCGATATATGTTTCAAAAATAGCAGTTGTATTTCCCAATTATGGTGTTAAAATAGATAATTGCAATATTGAAATTGTTAATTAACCCCTGTACATTATATGAGGCAAACAAATCGGAGTTCAGCGTTACATATGGAGGTCGATTCAGCAAATGTATAATGTTGCTGATGCGACGATCG
>HF987870.1:9929-14134 GCA_000431135.1 Clostridium sp. CAG:590 | reverse complement strand
GAATCTGGGCTTATGAGCAGTCTGCCGCTTGCCAATAACACCATAGAGATTCGCCGTGGACTCACAACCAGTTCTACGGCTATTTTTGTACCGTTTACCACGCAGGAGCTTTTCCAGAATGGTGAAGAAACGCTGTATTATGGGCTGAACGCTCTTTCCAACAACCTCATTATGGTAGACCGAAAGAAGCTCAAAAATCCAAACGGTCTGATTTTGGGTACGCCGGGTTCTGGTAAATCATTCAGTGCCAAACGTGAAATTACCAATGCGTTTCTGGTAACGGATGATGATGTGATTATCTGCGATCCTGAAGCCGAGTACACAGCATTGGTGCAGAAATTTGAAGGACAGGTGGTACATATCAGTTCTTCCAGCACCAATTATATCAATCCGATGGACATCAATCTGAATTATTCGGAGGACGATAACCCGATTGCACTGAAAGCAGACTTTATCCTCTCCCTCTGCGAATTGATCGTTGGCAGTAAGGAAGGTTTACAGCCGATTGAGAAAACGGTCATTGACCGCTGTGTTCATCAGATTTATCAGAAGTATCTGGATGACCCGAAACCGGAAAATATGCCGATTCTGGAGGATTTGTATAACGCACTGCTGAAACAGGATGAAAAGGAAGCCCATCATGTGGCGACTGCATTGGAGATTTACGTCAAAGGTTCTTTGAAGCTGTTCAATCACAGGACAAATGTGGATATTCACAACCGCCTGGTGTGCTTTGACATCAAGCAGCTGGGAAATCAGCTGAAAAAGATTGGAATGCTCATTGTGCAGGATCAGGTGTGGGGACGAGTAACCGCCAACCGTAATGCTGGAAAATCTACCAGATACTATATTGACGAGTTCCATCTGCTTCTGAAGGAAGAACAGACAGCCAGCTATTCCATTGAAATATGGAAACGCTTTAGGAAGTGGGGTGGTATCCCGACAGGTTTGACCCAGAACGTAAAAGACCTTTTGAGAAGCCCGGAAATTGCGAATATACTGGAAAATTCGGACTTCATTTATATGCTTAACCAGGCAAGTGAGGATAGAAATATTCTGGCACAGCGGTTAAATATCTCTCCGCATCAGCTTTCCTATGTAACCAATTCTGGTGAAGGCGAAGGACTTTTATTCTATGGCAATGTCATTCTGCCGTTTGTAGATCGTTTCCCGAAAGATTTGGAACTGTACCGCATTATGACCACGAAGTTAAACGAGGTTGCAAAAGAAAAGGAGGCGTAATGTATGGTAAAACGACCTACTCGTCTCCGCTTTACAGAGGATGATCTGACTGATTCCAAAGTAAAGAAAGCTGTGGAAAAAGCAGAAAAAGCCGCTGACAAAGCAGATAAGGCAGTGGACAGGCTGCCTAAAAAGAAGCCGCACCGAAAGCTCCGCATGGAAACAGAAGGAAATACCAGCCGAAAGGCAAAGCTCCGGTTCGACAAAGCTCCAGTGGAAGAAATTGCAGAAAAGCCGTCCAGAGCAAAACATCTTGTGAGCAGAACTGCAACAGGGACATTCACCGGGAAAGTTCATAAAGCTGTATCTGAGCATGAGGATGAAAATGTTGGTGTTCAGGCAGTTCATGAATCAGAAAGGAGCATGGAGACCGCTGCTCACACCGTTCATCACGCAGTTTACAGTCATAAGTTGAAAGCCTATGACAAGGCGGATAAGCTGGTACGAAAATCAGATAAGCAAAATATCAATGTTCTGTTTGAAAAGTTCAAAAAAGATAACCCGGAAGTGAAATCCAATCTACTGTCACGTTGGAAACAGAAACAGGCAATTAAGAAACAATATTATGCCAGCCGAGCAGGGGCAAATAGTGCAAAAGCGACTGTTACGAAAGGTGCAGAGAAAGCCGCACAGGGTACGAAGGTTCTGTCCGAAAAAATCACTCAGATGATTGCAGCGAATAAGAAAACGCTTTTGCTTATTCTGATAGCCGGACTGCTTTTTATGGTTCTATCTGGCACATTTTCATCCTGCTCTGCCATGTTCCAGGGAACGACACAGATGCTTTTGGGAACATCATTCACGGCAGAGAAAGAGGACATGATCGGTGCAAATGAAGATTACAAGGCATTGGAAGCAGCTTTGAGAAGCCAGATTGATAACATTGAACGGACACATCCGGGATATGACGAATATCGTTATTCTCTCGATGAAATCAATCACAATCCATACGAGCTGATTGCCTACCTTACGGTCATGTTTGAGGATTTTACCCGTGACGAAGTACAAGAGACATTGCGATGGCTGTTTAATCAGCAATATCAGCTCATTTTAGAGGAAGAAGTAGAAATCCGCACAGGAACAACCACCTCTACTGACCCGGAAACAGGTGAAGAAACCGAGGAGGAATACGAATACGAGTATTACATTCTAAATGTGAAGCTGGTTAATAAAGGGCTTGGAATGGTCATCAATAATGCCGGACTGTCCGAGGACGATATGGAGCGATACCGGGTACTGTTGCAGACAAAAGGAAATTATCCTGACTTGTTCGCAGATGACATATATGCTTCCGGTGGTGGAGAATACACCGATTATGACATTCCAGGGGAAGCTCTGACCGACATCCGTTTTGCAAATATGATTCGAGAAGCCGAGAAATATCTGGGGTATCCGTATGTATGGGGTGGCAGTTCTCCAAGCACCAGTTTTGATTGTTCCGGTTTTGTGAGCTGGGTCATTAACAACTGTGGCAATGGATGGAGTGTTGGACGACAGACTGCAAATGGCTTGATGGGTGTATGCAGTATCATTCCAAGAAATGAAGCAAAGCCGGGAGATTTGATTTTCTTCCAGGGAACTTATGATACCGCTGGTGCTTCTCATGTGGGTATCTATGTGGGGAATGGAATGATGATTCACTGTGGAAACCCTATTTCTTATGCTTCTATCGAAACAAGTTATTGGCAGCAACATTTTTACTGCTTCGGCAGAATCCGAAATTAGAAGGGAGTTTTATATGGGAACAAAATTAGAAAAAATAGGTGCAGACCTTGCGAAAGCCCGTACCAAACGAGCTGAGTGGGATGCCAAAGTGAAAGATCTGGAACGCAGATACCGTGAGGAAGAAAATTCTGAAATTCACGATATGGTTCATGCGGCAAATCTGACACCAGATCAGCTGGCTGAATTGCTTCAGCTTTTTGCAGAGAATCCGGCTCCGAAGCCGGAAATCATCAATTCTATGAATGAGGAGGAAAAACAGAATGAAAATTAAACGCCTTGCAGCTTGCCTGATGGCAGCAATGATGAGTGTGGGAATGTTCTCTACCACTGCTTTTGCATTTGTCGATCAGACAGCAACCACAGAACCGGCAGTCGAAGAAACCACGGAAGCTCCATTGGAGGAAACAAAGGAATCGGAAGAACCGATGGAGCCGCTGACACCGGATGGAAACCTTACCCTTGTAGATGATGCCGGGACGGAAATAAAAGCCGGAAAACAGTTTGTAACACTGGTAACGAAATCTGGCAATTATTTTTATCTTATTATCGACAGGGATGACAAAGGAGAACAGACCGTACACTTCCTGAACCAGGTGGATGAATCTGACCTTCTCTCGCTGATGGATGATGAGGAAGCTCAGAAATATGCTCCGATTGCTGAAGAAACAGAAAAAGAAGAACCAGAACCGGAAACAACTGTTGAACCGGAACAGCCTGAGATTGAACAGAAGCCGGAGAAAAAAGTAAATTTCATTCCGGCACTTGGTCTTGCACTGGCACTTATTGCAGGCGGCGGATTCTTTGCTTTCACGAAACTGAAAGCGAAGAAAAAGGCTGAACAGACGAAACCGGACCCGGATGCCGACTATGTGGATGACGATGAAGATTATGGTTATGAAGAAGAATCCGACGATGAGGATGACACAGAGTTAGATGTTGTCGAAGATGATAATGAACCAGTATAAATAGCTTATACAGAGCAGTCATGCGTTACGGCGTGTGACTGCTTATTTCTTTGAAAGGAGCAAATGCAAATGAAATTAGTATTGGCTGAAAAGCCTTCTGTTGCTCAGAGTATTGCGAAAGTGCTTGGTGCTTCCAAACGTGAGGACGGCTATTTGGAAGGTAACAGCTATATTGTCAGCTGGTGCGTGGGACATTTGGTTGAGTTGGCACAGCCAGAAAGCTATGACAGCAAATTCAGCAAGTGGTCATACAATGATTTGCCGATTTTCCCG
>HF987870.1:0-9915 GCA_000431135.1 Clostridium sp. CAG:590 | reverse complement strand
CGATTTTCCCGGACAGCTGGCAGTATCAGGTGTCAGCAGCTACAAAGAAACAGTTCGGGATTCTGAAAAAGCTGATGGAACGAAAAGATGTAGAAAGCCTTGTATGTGCAACGGATGCCGGACGGGAAGGTGAATTGATCTTCCGTCTTGTTTATCATCAGTGCCATTGTAAGAAGTCCATAGAGCGTCTTTGGATTTCTTCTATGGAGGATTCGGCTATTCAGGAAGGCTTTGCACACCTGCGACCGGGTTCTGATTATGATGCACTTTATGAAGCGGCACTCTGTCGGGAACGTGCTGACTGGTTGGTGGGAATCAATGCCACTCGACTTTTTTCGACATTGTATGGACAAACCTTGAATGTTGGACGTGTGATGACACCAACTTTAGCTATGGCGGTTATGCGTGAAACAGCGATTGCTGCATTCCGGCCGGAACCGTTTTATACGGTTCAGCTGGACACAGGAAACATGAAGCTAACCAGCGAGCGTTTTAAGGACAAAGCGGATGCCGAAGTGGTTGTAAGTCGATGTACCGAAAATAAAGCAATCGTCACTAAGGCGGAGAAAAAGGAAAAGTCAGAAAAGCCACCTCTGCTTTATGATCTGACCAGTTTACAGAGAGAAGCAAACCGTGTTCTGGGATATACAGCACAGCAGACATTAGATTATGCTCAGTCTCTTTATGAGAAAAAACTGATTACATATCCAAGAACGGACAGCAGATTCTTAACAGAAGATATGGAATCAATGCTCCCTGATATGGTAGAAAAGCTGTTTTCCATGTTTCCGGTGGAGGGCATCAAGCATATATCTATTCATGCAAAGCAGGTTATCAACGGGAAAAAAGTTACCGACCATCATGCCATTCTGCCTACAAAAGAGGTTGGAAATCATCATTTATCGGAACTTCCCAAAGGAGAACAGGAAGTTTTGAATCTGGTAGTGACTCGCCTTTTCAGTGCTGTTGGTGATCCCTATTGCTATGCGGAGACAGTAATTGAAGCAACTTGTGGAGATACTGCTTTTTCAGCGAAAGGCAAGACAAAATTGCAGGATGGATGGAAGGCGTTTGAAAAGCGGCAGGAATCGACAAAAACAGAAAAAGAACTCCCAGTTGTGGTGATAAATGATGCACTGGAAATTGCTTCCATGGAAATCAAAGAAGGAAAGACCTCTCCCCCAAAGCATTATACAGAAGATACACTATTGCAGAGTATGGAAAATGCCGGTGTTGATGAAATGCCAGAGGATGCCGAGCGAAAAGGACTTGGTACACCAGCGACCAGAGCGGGCATTATCGAAAAGTTGGTGCGAATCGGATTTCTGGAACGTAAAGGAGATAAAAAGACAAAGCACCTGATTCCTACCCATAAAGGCATTGCATTGGTGACGGTTATGCCCGAACAGATTCAGTCTCCATCCATGACTGCGGACTGGGAAGAAAAACTGCTTTTGATTGAGCGAAAAGAATATAGCAGTGAGGACTTTATGCAGGAAATCAGAGATGTGATTTTTCATCTGGTTCGGCACTATGAGGTGATTCAGGATGCAGAAGTTTTAATGGCAAAAGAACCGGATTCTGTCGGCAAATGCCCTATCTGCGGTAGCCCTGTTATTAACCGTCCCAAAGGATATTTCTGTGCGGATAAAGAATGCCGTTTTGCCCTGTGGAAGAACAACCGTTACTTCGAGAGTATTGGGAAAAAGCTGACCGATTCTGTTGTAGAAAGCCTTTTGAGCAGCGGAAAAATCAAACTGAAAGGCTGTAAATCGGCTAAGACCGGACGCACTTTTGACGCAATGCTTCTCATGGAAGTAGATGAAAACGAGAAAATTAACTTTTCGATGGAATTTGAGAATGGAGGGAAGAAACGATGAATGAATATAATCCGCAGGGAAAGGACATTCGTTTTATCGACAGCCATTATAAAGATTTATTCCGTCTGCCGGATGGCGGTTCTATCCGGATTACCTTCTCGGATGGAGAATCTGCTGTCAGAAAATGTAGCTATATTGATGAGTACCATACGCTGATTGGAAATAATGTTTTTCATATCTGTCAGTTTGCAGAGCTGATGGAACGTAACGGTTCTACTTATAAACCTGAGCCGGAGTCAGTTGTCGGGCAGCTTTCACAGAAACCAGAAAGTATTGTTGGCAAGAAAAGTAGCAGGCAGAAAGAAGCTACACGATAAGGGAGGATACGCTTATGTCACAGGAAAAAATTGAACGTTGGGATGCTGTGAAGGGAAATGATGCACCGCAGGATAAGCTGTCAGTATTTCTGGACAGCACAACCGATGTGTATGCAATTCTTCAGTTGCGACGCACGGATGAAACTGCGATGGAACGCTTTGAATCTCTTAATGCACTGCATCGTCAGGGAAAAGAACCGGAATTTGATCATTATGAGGTGGTTTATGTTGCTTCTCTCATGCCGTACAAAGACCGGAATATGCTTCTGGAGGGCTTATATGAAAAATTTAATATAGATCATCCGGCAGATTTCAGAGGTCACAGCCTTTCTGTCAGCGACATCGTAGCGTTGAAAGCAAATGGCATGGTATCGTTTCACTATGTAGATTCTATCGGCTTTCAGGAGCTTCCAGCATTTATGAAACCGGAAAATTATCTGAAAAATGCTGAGATGGCTATGGAGGATGATTATGGGATGATTGATGGCATCATCAACAACGGAAAAGCTCCCCAGGCAGAAGAATCCGAGAAAAAATCTGTGTTGGAGCAGCTGAAAAACACCAATGACCATGATATTCCGAAGAAAACAGCCAGAACTCCAACGGAAAGGAATCTGGAATGATAGAATTTTCCCCTGATGAAAAAATGATGATTCTGTTATACAGCCCTGGCACACGGTCAGGGCTGATTGCAGAATTAAAAATGATGCAAAGCCAGCTGATGATTTCAGAGAAGCGTCTTTTACGCTTGTCCGAGAGTGTTCTGCAGAAGCTGAATAAAATGAACGATGCAGAATTTGAGGACATGGATTTCTTTGAATAACTGGCATTTTATAAAGATTGGAGGATTTTGATGACACCTAAGACAGCGTATTATGCAGCTATGGCGGAAGATGCTGCCCGTCAGGTCACTGGAAGCTGGGAACGATGGACTTCTTTTTTGACTACGGCTGGTCGTCTTTACAAATATCCGTACCATGAGCAGCTGATGATTCATGCACAGCGACCGGATGCTACGGCTTGTGCGGAATATGACCTTTGGAATGACAAGATGAATCGCTATGTAAAACGTGGTTCTAAAGGCATCGCACTGTTGGATTACAGCAGAGACAAGCCGAGACTCAAGTATGTATTTGATGTTTCGGACACCGGAAGCAGAAGAAACTCCCGTCCGGTTTATCTCTGGAAGATGCAGGATGAATATATACCATCTGTGCAGGAAGCTCTGGAAAAAGCATTTGGTATTCCGGCACTGGGAAACACACTGGATTCGCAGATTGATGGGATTGCCCGGCAGCTCGCCAATGATTACTGGGAGGAACACGGTAAGCAGTTCCTCGACATCATTGCAGAAAGTTATCTGGAAGGATATGATGAATTTAACACAGGAGCATCGTTTAGAAATGCAGCGACAGTGAGTATCGCATATATGATTTATTCCCGCTGTGTGGCGAATCCTGATGAATACTTTGAGCATGAAGATTTCCTGGACATCTTCGATTTCAACACCAGACAAACCGCAAATGCTCTGGGAACAGCAGTCAGCCAGATGTCAGCTCAGGTATTCCGTGAAATTGAAGTAACCATCCGCAATTATGAGCGAAGCAAGCAGGCAGAAAGGAGCCAGAACTATGATGAACGAAATGACATACAGACAGGTCGGGGATTATCAGATTCCGAACATCGAACTGATGAATCCAGAGACGAAACCGCTGGGCAAGTACGGCAGGATGCGCCGGACATTTCTCCAGGAGAACAATCCGATGCTTTACAACGACCTGGTTCTCAGCGAGCAGCTGTTCTCTCACCTTCAGGAGATCGACGAGACAGCGAAACGCAGAGTGAGCCAGTTGATGAGCCTGTATCTCCAGAGCAATCCGGCACCGGACAAAGAGAAGAATCAGATGGCGTGGGTGCAGCACATGAACACACTGAAAGCACAGGCAGAGGAAATGGTGATGACGGAGCTTATCAACAGCTGAGCTTAAACTTATTCCTTTCCGAAGAAGAACAAATTCATAAAATTGATGAAGCAGAGAGCAAAAAAACGCTCCCTGCTTTTTCTTTGCCGCAAAACGAGATTGACCATGTGATTTTGCTTGGTAGTAATACTGACCATGCCCGTGAAATTGTTACGCTGGAATACATGAAAGGAAAATCCACAGAAGAATTGGTGGAAACACTGAAAACAGTCTATCATGGTGGCTTCGGACTGAAAGAAGAAAACCATAATATTTCTGCGTGGTATGCAGATGATGGGATTCATCTTGCAGTTGGCAACAGTTCACAATATGCACCGTCTGCACAGGTAGTATCGTGGGAAGATACAGCCAATCGAATCGGAGAACTTCTGGAAGCAGGTCAGTATGCAACCAATGTGGAGCTTGTGGAAGCACTGGGATTTGAACGCAAGCAGGTTGCACAGTCATTATGGTATCTTTACCATGATTTGTCCGAGAAAGCCAGGGAAACCGGATTCTTTTCATCGCTTCAGGATATAAGAGGAAATGGTTTCCCGAATGAAACAGCCGCACTCGCAGAACGCCTTGCAGACCCGGAATTTCTTGAAAAACTGAAAGCAGAGTACCATGGTTTTGCACTCGCCTATTCTCTGGATGATTCCCTTCTTCGCTTCCATTACCACAAAGTCAATGCACTGGAAAAAAGGCTGAATGAGTTGGATACACCACTTCGGGAATATCAAAGTGAACTGACGTCTATGCCTGTTATTCGACAGTTCATAACAGACGATGAACTGAACCGTGCAATGGCAGGTGGCAGTGGATTCTCAGGTGGAAAGTTACGGATTTATGATTTTTTTGAGAATAACCGTGATAAAAAGGCACGAGCAGATTTCTTGAAAAATGAGTATGGACAAGGAGGACATTCCCACGCACTTTCCGGTACAACCGGAAGTTCAGAAGATCATAGTGCAAAGGGACTTGAGTATAAGAAAGCAGGTTGCGATAGTGTTCTGTTCAACTGGACACAGGTTGCAGACAGAATTGCTTCTCTTATCCGGCAGGAACGGTATCTGACACCGATGGAGCAGGCAAGAAAGCTCATTGATGATTTTTGCATGAGTGAATATGAATCTCATGCGGATTTTGAAGATCTGCGAAAAGTAGGTGTTGCTTATACCACAATTACCGATGACGAGATTCCGATTCAGGCAAATGTGAACCTGGTTGATTTCACTGTCGAGAGGTATCTGGATGATTGGCTTCTGGAACGCCGTCAGTATGATTCACTGGAGGATTTGATTGAAAAAGAACTGGAAAGTCTGGATTTCAGTGAGCTGACGGATTATGAAGAAAATGATCTGGAGACGTATCAGCACTATCAGCAATACAGAGATGTACCAGATTCAGAATTGCCGCCGAATATCGAGCAGAAAGAAACAGAAGAACCTCTGACTGGCGAGTCGGAGTATCGAGTGGGCGATACGCTCTATCTGGATGGGAAAGCATTTATCATTGAGAATGTTGGTCTGTTTGATGTGCAGTTGCGTGACCCGGATGTAGATTACCCTATCTTCCGTTCTGAAAGTAAGGAAAATCTGAAACGGATGATGGAGCATGGAGATAATATCCATCTGCACAATCTGGTTCTGGAAATGAATCCGACAGAGGAAAATGAGCCAGAACAGATTCCAGCATTGAATTATCACATTACAGACGATGCACTTGGCGAAGGCGGACCGAAACAGAAATTTGCCCGGAACATTGCGGCAATTCAGATGTTACAGACCTTGGAAGCTGAAAATCGTAATGCAACTCCGGAAGAACAGGAAATTATGTCGAACTATGTCGGCTGGGGCGGTTTGGCAGACGCTTTTGACCCGAACAAAGACCAGTGGGCGCAGGAATACGCTACACTGAAAGGCTTGCTTACAGATAGTGAGTATGCTGCGGCAAGGGCTTCCACACTAAATGCTCATTATACCAGCCCTACTGTCATCCGGGCAATTTATGATGCAGTACAGCAGATGGGATTTGAAACCGGGAACATTCTGGAGCCTGCTATGGGTGTCGGAAATTTCTTTGGTATGTTGCCACCGGAAATGCAAAATAGCCGTCTTTATGGTGTGGAGCTGGATTCTATTACCGGACGAATTGCCAAGAAACTGTATCCAAATGCTGACATCAAGGTGGCTGGATTTGAAACTACTGACCGCAGAGATTTCTTTGACCTGGCGGTTGGCAATGTCCCGTTTGGAAATTATAAGGTATCTGATAAACCATACGACAAGCTGGGATTTTCTATTCATAATTACTTTTTTGCGAAAACACTCGATCAGGTGCGTCCCGGCGGTGTTGTAGCATTTGTGACCAGCCGTTTTACGATGGATTCTAAGAACCCGGATGCCAGACGGTATATTGCACAGCGGGCAGAACTTTTAGGGGCTATCCGTCTGCCGAATGATGCTTTCCGTAAAAATGCAGGAACGGATGTGGTATCAGATATTATCTTCTTGCAAAAGCGTGATCATCCGATTGATATTGAACCGGATTGGGTACATCTGAGCATGACCCCGGATGGACTTCCAATGAACAGCTATTTTGTTGAACATCCAGAAATGGTGTTGGGTGAGATTACCGCAGAAAGTACGCAGTATGGCAAGGATGATTTGACAGTTGCACCTCGTGAAGGTGCTGTGCTGGCAGAACAGCTTTCAGAAGCTGTTAAACAAATTCAGGGAACCTATCAGGCAGTGGAATTACCGGAAGTTAACCGCCTTGGGATTCAGCAGGAGACAATACCGGCTACTCCCGATGTAAAGAATTTCTCGTTTGCGGTGGTGGATGGTGAAGTTTATTTCCGTGAAAACTCCATTATGCGTCATCTGGAACTGAATGAAAAGGCAAAAGAACGTATAACTGGCATGGTGGAGCTACGGCAGATTGTTAATGACTTGATTGCATATCAGCTGGAAGATTACCCGGATGAAATGATTACGGCAAAGCAGGCAGAACTGAATGCGGCGTATGACTTATTTACAGAGAAAAATGGACTTATCAATAACCGTGCCAACGGGCAGGCTTTTTCGGATGATTCCGCTTATTATCTTCTCTGCTCTCTGGAAAATCTGGATGAGGACGGAAATCTGAAAAGCAAAGCAGATATGTTCACCAAAAGAACAATCAAGCCGGAACGCCATGTGACAAGCGTAGATACACCATCAGAAGCGTTGGCAATTTCTATTGGTGAACGAGGAAACGTAGATCTGCCATTTATGGCGAATTTGCTGGGAAGTCCGGGCAATTATGAAAACATCATTACAGAACTGAAAGGTGTGATTTTCAAAGACCCGATGACTTCAGAGGAAGAAACTGTTGGATGGCTGACTGCGGACGATTATCTTTCCGGTGATGTTCGTACAAAACTTCGTGTAGCACAGATTGCGGCTGACCGTGATCCGGCATTTGCTGTGAATGTACAGGCACTGTTGCAGGCACAGCCGAAAGATCTGGATGCTTCGGAAATTGATGTGCGTCTGGGGGCAACTTGGGTAAATTCGGATTATATTCAGCAGTTTATGCAGGAAACTTTTGAAACACCTTATTACCTGCGTCGTAACATTGAGGTGAAGTTTTCGGAGATGACTGCGGAATGGCGTATTACTGGAAAAAGCTCTCCAAACCAGAACGATGTAGCCGCTTATGTGACATACGGTACTTCCCGTGCCAATGCGTATCGGATTCTGGAAGAAACGCTGAATCTGAAAGATATTCGTATTTATGACACGATTGATGATGGCGGAAAACAGAAACGTGTTCTGAACAAGAAAGAAACGACTCTGGCACAACAGAAACAGCAGGCAATCAAAGACGCTTTTGCTAACTGGGTATGGAAAGACCCTCACCGCCGAGAGCATCTGGTGCAAAAATATAATGCTCTTTTCAATAGCACCCGTCCTCGTGAGTATGATGGTTCTCATATTCGTTTCAGTGGGATGAACCCGGATATTTCTTTACGGGAACATCAGCGAAACGCAATCGCCCATGTGCTGTATGGTGGAAATACGTTGCTTGCACACGAAGTTGGTGCGGGAAAAACCTTTGAAATGGCGGCTTCTGCCATGGAAAGCAAACGCCTTGGACTGAGCCAGAAAGCCTTATTTGTTGTTCCAAACCATCTGACCTTGCAATGGGCAAACGAGTTTTTACATCTCTATCCCAGTGCAAAATTGCTGGTGGCAAGTAAAAAGGATTTTGAAACCGCCAACCGCAAAAAGTTCTGCGCCCGTATTGCAACAGGTGATTACGATGCTGTGATTATCGGGCATTCGCAATTCGAGAAAATTCCGATTTCACCGGAGCGTCAGGAACGAATGTTGCAAGAACAGATTGATGAAATTGAGGATGCTCTGGCGGACTTGAAAGCACAGAACGGTGAGAACTTTAGCATTAAGCAGATGGAGAAAACCCGTAAATCATTGCAAACCAGGCTGGATAAACTCCTGGCAACAGACAGAAAGGATGATGTGATTACTTTTGAGCAGCTTGGCGTGGATCGGCTCTTTGTAGACGAGAGCCATGCGTTCAAAAATCTTTTTTTATACACAAAAATGCGAAATGTAGCTGGGCTTTCTACTTCGGAAGCACAGAAATCTTCGGATATGTTTATGAAGTGTCAGTACATGGATGAACTGACCGGAGGGCGTGGCGTTATCTTTGCAACTGGTACGCCCGTGAGCAATTCCATGACCGAGCTTTATACGGTTATGCGGTATCTTCAGTATGGTACGCTTCAGAAGAAAGGCTTAACTCATTTCGACTGCTGGGCTTCCACTTTCGGAGAAACAACCACAGCTATCGAGCTTGCACCGGAAGGAACAGGCTATCGTGCCAGAACCAGATTTGCTAAGTTCTTTAATCTGCCGGAACTGATGAATATGTTCAAGGAAGTGGCGGATATTAAAACTTCCGATCAGCTGAATTTGCCAGTCCCGGAAGCAAAATTTGAAACAGTTGTGGTACAGCCTTCGGAACATCAGCAGGAAATGGTGTCAGAACTGTCAGAACGTGCCGCTGCGGTTCATTCCGGTGTGGTTGACCCGACAGAGGACAATATGCTCAAGATTACGTCGGATGGACGAAAATTGGGATTGGATCAGAGATTGATGAATCCGCTTCTGCCAGATGACCCAGACAGCAAATTAAATGCTTGCGTTGGAAATGTATTCCGTATCTGGGAGGAAGGAAAAGAAGAAAAGCTGACACAGCTTGTGTTCTGTGACTTGTCTACGCCAAAAAATGATGGGACATTTAACGTATATGACGATATTAAAACAAAGCTCATTGAGCGTGATGTACCGTCAGAGCAGATTGCTTTCATTCACGATGCTGACAGCGAAGCAAAAAAGAAAGAACTCTTTGCAAAAGTTCGTACCGGACAGGTACGGGTGTTGTTAGGCTCGACACAAAAGATGGGTGCCGGAACCAACGTACAGGATTTACTTGTGGCGGTGCATCATTTGGATGTGGGCTGGCGACCTTCGGATATGACACAGCGAAATGGTCGTATCATCCGACAGGGCAACCAGAATAAAGAAGTTCAGGTTTACCAGTATGTCACGGAAGGAACTTTCGATGCATACCTCTATCAGACGCTGGAGAATAAGCAGAAATTCATCTCGCAGATTATGACCAGCAAATCACCGGTGCGCTCTTGCGATGACGTGGATGAACAGGCATTGTCCTATGCTGAAATCA